>JBKJWE010000440.1:0-6533 GCA_046717045.1 Nitrospiraceae bacterium
CGGGAACTGCTGGACCGTGAGCGGGGCAAGCAAGGACATCGCACCGAGAGTGGAACAGGAAGCGGACAAGCCGCCAAGAAAAGCCGATTCCAATCCAGCCTTGTCGGGTACGAAATCAGCGAAGCAGAACTGGCCAAGCTCGCCGCGGAAATCGAAGCGGAATGCAAACAAGACGGCATTATGTACATCCTGGACATGTTGACGGCGATCTTGGTTTCCGAACAATCCCCGAAACTCTTGACCAAGTTATGCAGCCTCTGGGGAAACGTGATCGAAACGCTCATCCAGCAGGGACGATGGACCGTCCTGGAAAGTGTCCTGAGTCTCCTCTATGAAACCGAGGCGGTCCGTCCCGACATCAGTGACGAGCACAAACAGAAAATGGCGTCTCTGTTTCAAAACCTCGGACAACCTCAATACTTCAAGCATATGGAGACCTATCTCAATCGCACCCCAGATGCCAATACGGATGGCTTGTCCACCATTCTCCTCATGATGAAACCGGATGCCGTCCCTGGACTCTGTTCGTTCTTGGGTAACCTGGAACACGCCAAGCACCAGGCCATTGTGTCCGACGCCATCGCGACTTTGGCACAGGATCAACCGGATCCGGTGTTGCGGGGATTATCCGACCGCCGCCCGACTTACGTGCGGCAACTTCTTGCAATATTGATGAAATGGAACAACCCGCAGTTTGCCGAACCCGTGGAAAAACTCGTTCGGTACCCGGACGTGCAGGTCCGGAAGGACGTCGTACGGGCCATCGGCCTCTTCCGGCCCAGCGGCAACGGCGCAAAGCTCCTCACACTCATGGCCGATGCCGAAGAGACCGTCCGGCTGGCCGCGCTCAAGTTGCTGATGTCCGGCCGGTACACCGTTCCGTTTTCCCACTGGTCTCCACTCCTCGCGGCTGATGATTTTCTGGAACGCCCGCTCAGCGAGAAACGCGCCCTGTTTCAGGCCATCCGAGCCACAAGCGGCGACGACGCCATTCCCTATTGGGAACCTCTTTTAACCGAATGGACATGGACGAATCGAAAGAAAAAAGAAGAACTCGCCCTTCTGGCCGCTGAAGCACTCGGCAAACTTGCCACACCAGCCGCAGTCGCCACGTTAGAGCTCGGCATTAAGAAGGGCGGAACCGCGATTCGCCATGCCTGCACACTCGCGCTTACCCAGATCCAGAAACAACAACGAAGTCCATCAGCTGCTGCCTAGGCGAATTAAGGAGTTCCGCTTGTGAGCAACCCTACACCTCCCCAGACATCGATCGCCGAGGATGCGACGCATCCCTTGTTGATGCACGAGAAGTCGTTATCAAACAAGATCGCCCAAGGTTCCGAGGCCGGAGACATCCTCGACCAACAGATGGTAATGCTGGGATTCCAGCTCATCAACCATCTCAACACCCTGATCAAGACGTCCAAGATTCACGGCCGCACCAATGCGGCGCTGGATAAACCCGTCGACGCGATGCTCTCCATCATCCAAACCATCGCGCACGACCGGCCCGCGACTTTACGCCTGCAGAACGACTTTTTGTTCTTGGGTGAAAGCCACCTGAAGATCAATGCCCAACAAATGACTGTTGTGACCAGCATCATCGATGCCATGAACAAATGGAGGATCGGAGGCGTAACATTTTCCTCATCCACCGGTTCGCAAGATCTTCGAGAGTTTGCCTATCTGTTCGTCACCCTGGACCCTGGCACGAAATCGATCGAAGATTTTCGCCAACAACTGACGGAGCGGAAGATCTCAAATATCGAACTCGAAGACCCCCGGCAGCTCGATCTGAAGAGAGAGGAGACCGGCGGGCATGGCACCGTCGATCCCAAGGTCCGGCATAAGGTGAACTCCAAAAACGCCTACGGCAAGGCTTGCACCGCGGTTGGAGGCCTTACGCAATCCGCCCGTGATGGGGGCACGATCAACTTCAAGCAAGCCAAACGAGCCATCCAGAACATCATCGATCTCATGATGCAGGATGAACCTACTGTGCTGGGTTTGACCACGCTCCGTTGCCATGACCAGTACACACACAACCACTCCGTGAACGTCTCGCTCTTATCGATGGCCCTCGGGAACCGCGCAGGCTATCCCAAGGTCGAGCTGGCGGATTTAGGATTGGCCGCCATGTTTCACGACATGGGGAAATCGACGATCCCGCTTGAAGTCTTGAATAAGCCGGGAGAGTTCACTGAAGACGAATGGGCCGCGATGCGTAACCATCCCACGGAAGGAGTCCTCAGTCTTACACAACTACGCGGCCTGACTAACCTTCCGATGAGAATGGCCGCGGCCTCCTTCGAACATCACATGAATCTCGACTACTCCGGTTATCCCAAACTGAAAATGCCCTGGAAGCTCTCGTTGACCGGACGCATTCTCATGATCGCCGACTGCTACGACGCTATGACCTCGTCGCGCGTCTATCGACGCGAAGCGATGTCGCCATCGAAAGTCCTCGACATGATGTTCAGCAAATCCGGCAAAGCCTTCGACGCGACCCTTCTGAAACTGTTCGTCAACTGCGTGGGCATCGTCCCGATCGGTAGCCTGGTCGTACTCGACAACGATGAAATGGCCGTGGTCTTGAAGCCGGCGGTGCAGAAAGCGGACGCCGAACGCCCTTTGGTGAAAGTCATCGCCGACGAACAAGGCAATCCGATCGACAACGGACGCGAAATTGACCTGACGGAGAAAGATGAGACGGACCAGTATCAATGCAACATCGTGCGCTTGATCGACAACACTGAACACAAGTTCGATACGAGTCGTTATTTTGCCTGATCCCCCTGTGCTCCTCCCTTGACAGAGCGCCATCCCCCAGTTATTCTCGCAGCGGTTGGTACACGAAGCATTTCTCATCAACGAAGGAGAGCGTGTCATGCATATGAAGACAATCCTGCGAGCCGGCACGATGGCATCCGTCGTCGTCGCAGGGACTTTGGCGATGGGACTATTGTCGACTGCACAGGCTGCCGATGCGTTCAAGATTGGAGTACTCGATCCGCAAGCCGTGTTGGAAAAATCCAAAGCCGGAAGGAAAGCGTTGGACGGGCTGAAGGAATACGTCTCGATGCGCCAGAAGCTGTTGTCACGTGACGAAGAGGAATTACGCAACGCGGAAAAGGTGCTCAAGGAGCAAGCCGCAAAGCTGGGCGAAACCGAGAAGAAAGACAAGGAAACGGCCTTCCGGGCCAAAATTCAGGACTATCAGAAGCGGGCGCAGGAATTTAATCAGGAACTGCAAGGCAAGCAGAAGGAACTCGTCGACGACTATATGAAGAAAATCGCCACCGCTACCCAGTCCGTGGCGGAAAAAGGTGGCTTCTCGATTGTCGTCGACAAAGGCAGCGAGCAAACCGTCAAAATCGTCATCTACAACAAGGACACGATTGACCTGACGGAAAGTGTGATCAAAGAATTCGATCGAGTCTACAGCAAGTAACGCCCTGGCGGCCTAGGAGATTCAGCCGCCAGGCCGAGTCTCCTAGCGCTCCATCGGATACCCCGCATCGCGCCAAGCCTTAATTCCCCCCTCCATCGAAACCACATTCGTATAGCCCATCTGCTGCAGTGCATCTGCCGCCAAGGCCGACCGATACCCACCGCCACAATAGAGAATGACCGCCGCCTGCTTGTCTGCGATCAGCGTTTCAATATCCCGCTCGATGATGCCTTTCCCAACATGGCGGGCGCCTGGTGCATGATCCTTCGCAAATTCATGATCCTCCCGCACATCGAGAAAATGCAGCCCTGGTTCTCGATCAAGCCTCGCCTTTGCCTGAGCCACTGTGCACTCCTTGACTCGCTTTCTCGCCTCATCAACGAGCTTCAGAAAACCCGGAGTATGCTTCATCCTTTCTCCTCCCCACCCCATCACTCAGAATAAGACGGTTTGCTCGACTCCAGGACGCCTGAACGTCTGTGGCAACATCCCGGCATCCAGTTGCGTAAACCCTGTTTTCCGTTTCGCCACGTCGAACAATTGTTCGATCATCGTCCAATAGGGACCGCTGCCATGATGTCGCGCAAAGAATCTTCCATCGGTGATCGCCCCTTCCCGCACTTCACGTATCCGATGCTCGATCTTTGAAATGCGATCAGGAAAGGCTGCCGCCATCCGCTCCAAAAACACCAGCTCGACGGAACCGGACAGTCGCAACAAGGTCGCCATGGCCTCTGTGGCTCCGGCCTGTTTCGCCTGCATCAGCAGTTCCGGAATATCCTGATCATTCAACCCGGGAATGATCGGTGAGATGGAGATACCGGTGGGAATGCCCGCCTTCGATAACATCGCCATGGCCTCAAATCGTTTGCGGCTCGACGGCGCCTGTATTTCGACCTTCCGCGCCACCTCATCATCCGCAAATGGAATACTGAAATACACCCGCACCCAGGCTTCTTGTTGCAACCGTCGCAGCACATCCAGATCGCGTTGGACCAATACCCCCTTCGTAATGATCCCGACCGGATTCCGGTAGTCTGCACAGACCTCCAGGCACGCACGCGTCAGCGCGAGCGACGCTTCCATCGGCTGGTAGCAATCAGTGTTGCCGGAGAAGACGATTAATTCTCCATTCCATGATGGTTTCTCAAACGCCCGCCGAAGTAAGACGGCCGCCTCACGTTTGACGATAATCTTGGAGTCAAAATCGGTTCCTGCGCCAAACCCCCAATATTCGTGCGTCGGCCTGGCATAGCAATAGGCGCAGGCATGAAAACAGCCGCGATAGGGATTCACGCTCCATCGGAACGGCAAATCCGGGCTGTCATTCCGACTGAGAATGTCGCGGGTTGCATCCTCGAACATATGGAGCGAGGCATGGGATGCAGGCTCCAACAACTCACGATGCTGGGATTCAAAAGGGTTGGGTGGATTTGTGATCGGCCGCATCGTGGATATCGTCCTCGATCTTTGCCTTTCTGTCAACGGAGGGCGCGGCCTATGATGGGCACGCTATGAACAGGCCGATTGATTGACTAACCCCCACCTCGATGCTAGATTCCAGCCGCTTCCCGCACACCTATAGATATGCACGATCTACGATCGCTTCGCGACAACCTCGAAGCCCTCCGAGCACAATTGGGCCCCCGCGGCTACGATGTGTCGTGGGAAGCGCTCAAGAAGCTCATCGAGGAACGCCGCGCCTTGACCGGAGATGTAGAGCAACGCCGGCACGAACTCAAGAAGGGATCGAACGAGGTCGCCCAGCTAAAGCGCAGTAAGCAGCCGGACGAACTGGCCATTGCCGCTATGAAGGCGGTGGGCGAAAGGATCAAGACTCTGGAAGACGGGCTGCGGTCTGTCGAGGAACGCCTGATCGACCTGGTCCTTCGAGTTCCCAATGTTCCGCATGCCACCGTTCCGATCGGAAAGGATCCCGAGAGCAATGTCGAGGTCAGGCGGTGGGGTAAGCCGCCTGGCATGACTGCGCCGGCCAGGCCCCACTGGGAGGTCGGTGAAGCTCTTGGCATCCTGGATTTCGATCGAGCCGCGAAAATTGCAGGCGCCAGATTTGCCGTGCTCACTGGAGCCGGCGCCAGACTCGAACGCGCCCTCATCAACTATATGCTGGACCTGCATACGACACAGCATGGGTATCGAGAGGTGTTGCCGCCCCTAATGGTCAACCGGCAGGCCTTGATTGGAACAGGCCAACTGCCGAAATTTGAAGAGGACCTCTTCCGTCTGCGGGATGAAGAGTACTTCCTCATCCCAACCGCGGAAGTGCCGGTGACGAATCTCCATCGAGACGAGATCCTCAATGAGAGGATCCTCCCGCTCCGATATACAGCCTACACGCCCTGTTTTCGCCGCGAAGCCGGATCGTACGGGAAGGATACTCGCGGCTTGATTCGTCTCCATCAATTCAATAAGGTCGAGTTGGTCACCTTTACCAAGCCGGGACAGTCCTATGATGAACTCGAACGGTTGACTGGCCATGCGGAGGCTATTCTGCAAGGATTGGGTCTTCACTACCGTGTTGTCACGTTGTGCACGGGGGACATGGGATTTTCGGCAGCCAAAACGTATGATCTCGAAGTGTGGCTTCCCTCACAGCAGCAATTTCGGGAGATCTCTTCTTGCAGCAACTTTGAAAGCTTTCAGGCTCGGCGGGCCGGAATTCGATTCAAAGACCAGAGCGGCAAGAAGGATATGAAAGCAGAATTTGTCCATACGCTCAATGGCTCGGGCCTGGCTGTCGGTCGAACGTTGGTGGCCATTTTGGAAAACTATCAGCAGCCCGATGGGTCCGTCTTGGTTCCGGAAGCGTTGCGGGTGTATATGGGAGGGATAGAGCGAATGAGCAAAGAATGAGTTCATCCCGTCGGGCGTACCACGAAACACGCTCCGGGTCTAGCAAGTTTGGTGTGGAGGGGTGACGGAGTGGCCGAACGTGCCAGTCTTGAAAACTACTGGGTAGGCCCCCCACGCACCACTTGAAACCACGCGCAACACCGCATGGACACTGGGGACCTCCCGCCTTGAGTGTTACTCATACTTACTCAAGATACCCCTACAT
>JBKJWE010000441.1:0-7211 GCA_046717045.1 Nitrospiraceae bacterium
GAGATAGGTCTCCATATGCTTGAAGTATTGAGGCCGTCCGAGGTTCTCAAACAGAGACGCCATTTGTTGTTTGTGCTCGTCACTGATATCGGGACGGACCGCCTCGGTCTCATAGAGGAGACTCAGGACGCTTTCCAGGACGGTCCATCGTCCCTGTTGGATGAGGGTTTCGATCACGTTTCCCCAGAGACTGCATAACTTCGTCAGGAGTTTCGGGGATTGTTCGGAAGCCAAGATCGCCGTCAACATGTCCAGGATGTACATGATGCCGTCTTGTTTGCATTCCGCTTCGATTTCCGCGGCGAGCCTGGCCACTTCTTCTTCGCTGATTTCGTAGCCGACAAGGCTGGATTGGAATCGGCTTTTCTTGGCGGCTTGTCCGCTTCCTGTTCCACTCTCGGTGCGATGTCCTTGCTTGCCCCGCTCACGGTCCAGCAGTTCCCGGAGCGTTGAATCGGATGAATTCATGCCCCCATCGAGCTTCAAAAACTCATCCGCATTCGCCGTAGAAGATTTGGCAATTTCCTCGGCCGTGACAATTGTGACGGTTGACAAATTCTTCGACCAGATGCGTGTGACGATGTCGTCATCGTCAATGGTGGGATCGGCTCCTGCCCACAGGGAGTCCAGGAAAAAGACCATGTCTTCTTGTATGAGCCCCTGGTTCAGAACGAGTTCGCGTATCCCATCTGAGTAGAGCTTGAAGGCCAGGCTTTCGCTGCCTCCGTCGATTTCGGCTTTGTACACGACCTGTTCTTTGCATAACAGTTCTGATCGTTGGACGAAGACCGTAAGTTGTGAAAAATTGGTGAGATGCGCCGAAAGTTCCTCGAAGAGTTGTTGCGAAAACTTAATCGCGACCGGATTATTCGATCCGTATGTCCGGTTCGATTTGGCCGTTTTGTCGAGGAGTTTCAGGACGCGTTTGACAGATGCGATCTCAGGGTTCTCGGTCGTTTTGGCTGCAACTGTAGCCGCCATTAAGTCCTGTGCCGCCTTGAGGTCTGTCATACTATCAGTCGTACGCGGACCCTTGAATTCCGTCAAGAAAATCACGACATTATGAATCCTTCCCATTCACTGAAATTGCTCAGGGGCCGCCCCGATACCTTCGGAACGATTCCGGTCCATTGTTGCAAGAGGGACAACCAGTTAGAATCGGGCCCGTTTCTGTCTCCCGGATGAGACCAGAAGGCCTGTTCAGTGGTTGAGGGAAGAAGGCGAATGTCGGTCCCTACAGTCATATGTTTCGGCGATAGCTTAACCGCCGGATTTCAATCGCCCAGCGCGGATAATCCAAGCGGCAGGGAGACGCCCTATGGCGAATTCTTGCAGGAGCAGATGGGGGTTGATGGTCAGGTCTATGTCAGCGGGATCTGCGGCGAGTTGACGGCTGAGATGGCGATGCGCTTTAGGCAGGATGTCCTCCGACGTAGGCCGACCAGCGTCGTCATTCTCGGTGGGACCAACGATCTGGGGTGGAACGCGCGACCTCCCGATATCATGCGAAATCTCGTGAAGATGTATGAGCTTGCCCTGGCCGATCGGATCACGCCGATTCCGGTGACGGTTCCGTCGATCCGAGTGGCAGGCGACCAGGCAGATCCGGATGGGCAGGCCTGGATCGAGGACCACATCACGCGTCGTCGACAGCTCAACGGCTTGATTCAGCAGTATGCCGAATCCAAGCAGCTGGCCTGGATCGATTTGTTTTCAGCAACGGCCGAGCCGGAGACCGGTCAGTTAGCCGGACCATATTCGAACGACGGACTCCATCTCACCACAGCCGGCTATCGTCGATTGGCGCAATTGCTCTATGACCAGGTATTCGCGCGGATAGGGCGGGAGCCTGACCAAGGTGAGGCGCAGTGATTCCTGACGTGACGGATCGGGAATTCGATCAAGTCATTCAGCGGGCAGGACTGCCGGTTCTCGTGGAATTCTGGAAACCGGGCTGTAGAAGTTGTCGCGCCCTGCTGACACAACTTGAGTCGCTCGAGCCGGATGTCGTCGGGCGACTCATGATCGTGAAAATGAACGTGGATGAGAACTACCAAATTCCAGCGGAGTTGGAGGTGAGGTCGCTTCCGGCGCTGGCCCTCTATCGGAACGGGCGGTTCGAACGATTCATCGGCGGCATCGGTACGCGCACAGAGATTCTGAAGCAGCTTGCATTGAAGTAAGGACGGTCGCTTACAACGTTCGCCAGGACCTGCCGTCTTTTTGAATCAGGCGATCCGCTTCGACCGGTCCGCAGGTTCCAGCCGGATACTCGGGCAGCCACCGCAGGCCTTGTTGCTGCCATCCCTCTAAGATCTGTGTAATCCAGGCCCAAGAGGCTTCCACGGCGTCGCGCCGCATGAAGCGCGAGGCGTCGCCGGCCATCACATCCAACAGCAATCGTTCATACGCTTCCGGCGAGGGGCGGCCGAAGACCTCGCTGTACTGGAAGTCCATTTCGACAGGATGCGTCTGTGCTCTGGTGCCCGGCACGCGCGAGACAATGCGAAGCGACAGTCCTTCTTCCGGTTGAATTCGCAGCGTCAAGACGTTCGGTGGTTGCGGCTGTTGCGCATTGGCATTGAACAGAATCCGGGGAATGTCTTTGAATTGTACGGCGACTTCGCTCGCGCGATGCGGGAGCGCTTTGCCGGTTCGCAGATAGAAGGGCACGCCGGACCAGCGCCAGTTTTCCACGAAACATTTCACGGCCACATAGGTTTCCGTCGTCGAGTCGGCATTGACGCCGCTTTCACGTCGATAGCCCGGGATCGCAGAGCCATTCGCCGCTCCTGGTGCGTACTGAGCTCGGACCGTATACTGCTCCACATCTTTCCCGACGATCGGCCGCAGGCAGCGCAAGACCTCCATCTTGGCATTGCGGACCACGTCCGGCTCCAACGAGTAGGGCGGTTCCATCGCCACGAGGCAGAGGAGTTGGAGGATGTGATTCTGCACCATGTCGCGCAGCGCGCCCGCTTCTTCGTAGTAGGTCGCCCGCGTGCCCACCCCTTCGGCTTCACTCACGGTGATCTGCACGTGATCGATGTATTGGTGGTTCCAGATCGGTTCAAAAATACTGTTGGCGAACCGTACGACCATCAGATTTTGCACCGTTTCCTTGCCGAGGTAATGGTCGATGCGAAAAATCTGCGATTCATCAAAGACCCGGCCCGTGACGGCATTGATCTGCTGCGCCGATGCCAGATCCCGTCCGACCGGTTTTTCGACGATGATCCGCGCATAGGGCGTGGTCTGTGCCGGGCGAGGCGCGAGTCCGGCCGCGGCCAGGCCTTCGCAGACCGCCGCAAACGAACTGGGCGGGATGCTCAGATAGAAGATGCGATTGCCGGGCAGCCCGAAACGTTGCTCAATCTCTTCCGCGCGGGACTTCAGCGCGGCGTAGGTCAGGGGATCTTCATTCTCGCCGGACAAGTAAAACAAATGCTGGGCGAATGCGTTCCATGTGTCTTCCTGGAGCGCCTGCCGCGAATGTTTGACGATGCCGTCCCGCGCGGTGGCGCGAAATTCGTCGTCGGTCATCGACTTGCGACCCAATCCGATCACGGTATATCCGGTGGGCAGGAGTCCGTCGAGAAGGAGATTGTACAGAGCTGGAATCAGTCGACGGCGAGCCAGATCGCCCGAGCCGCCGATGATGATCAGCGTGCAGGGTTCAACCGGGGCAACGATTCCCGGGCCGGCGAGATTTCAATACGAGGCGTGGAAGGCATCACAGGATCATTCTACCGCCTTACGGCATGTCCGCCAAAGGCATTTCGTAAGGCCGCCAGCATTTTTTCGGCGAAGGATTCTTCCTGGCGCGAACGGAATCGCGTGAAGAGGGCAGTCGTCAGTGTCGGGACCGGCACGTCCTTCTCGATGGCATCGGCGATCATCCAACGTCCCTCGCCGGAATCCTGCACGTATCCTTTGAGTTGTTCCAGTCGGGGATCTTCGTTCAGCGCGGAAGCCGCGAGCTCCAACAGCCACGAGCGGACGACGCTTCCGTGCATCCACAGGCCGGCAATCTTGGCCAAGTCGAGCTTGTACTCGCTCTTGGCCATCAGCTCGAACCCCTCGGCGTAGCCTTGCATCATGCTGTACTCGATGCCGTTATGCACCATCTTCACGTAATGGCCGGCGCCGACCCCGCCGACATGGGCCCATCCGTGTTCAGGAGCCAGGGTGGTGAAGATCGGGGCGAGCTGTTTCACCGGCGCGTTGTTTCCACCGACCATGAGGCAATAGCCGATCTTGAGTCCCCACACTCCGCCGCTGGTTCCCGCGTCGACATAGTGAAGGCCTTTTTTCTTGAGGTCCTCCGCTCGTCGCACGTCGTCATGGAATCGGGTGTTCCCGCCGTCGATGATCGTGTCGCCGGATTGCAGTAAGGCGGCGACGGCTTGGACCGTGTCCTCCGTCGGAGCACCGGACGGGACCATGATCCACACGGCGCGCGGAGTCTTGAGCTTCCCCACCACGTCGGCCAGGGACGAGGCGCCGACACAACCCATCCCTTCGGCTTGTTTTATCAGCTCTGCAGAGCGGTCATAGACCACGACTCGGTGGTGGTCACGTTGCAGCCTCGTGACCATGTTCATTCCCATCTTCCCCAACCCGATGAATCCGATCTCCATAGGAACTCCTTGCGCTGTACAGCGCTAAACGGGGACCACCTGATCTACAGATGTCGCTCGATTCAGGCTGTGAGCGTACCGTGCGCGGTCGGGCTCACCGTCTCCTAGTCGATCCGGACAGGATTCGGCACGTCCTTAAAGAGAAGATCGGCAAGATCGCGGCCAAAGTTGAGCCGTTCGGGTACTGTCGCGGCGTTCAGAAACCGGCCGACCAGATCACCGATCACGCCATCGCGTGAGGCGATGAACCGTGGTGCATCTACCGGCGCAGTCAGCCACAGGCCACGCAACCGGAAGAACGCATTGACGTAGTCGTCGAGAAACATCGTCAGAATATACTGTGCCGCGGAGGGCTTATCGGCCAAGTCCTGTGCTTTGCCCAGCCAATGGTAACACTCCGCCTTCATCCGAATTTGTTCGTTCATGCTGGCAGGGAGCGGCCCCTGGCGAAATCGCTGGGCGGCGCGATCGAGGAGTTTCGCTCCGATGGCGTCGTGATCGAAGAGGATACGGCCTTTCCGAAGCAGCGAGGAGAGGCGAGGCGAGTAGGCAAGGTCTTCCTCCACCTCTTTGTGGCCGTGATACCGAATGTCGGCAAGACGATCGGCCACACGGACGATTTCATGGGCATCGGCCTGTCCCTTCACGAGGGCGATAAGATCGATGTCGCTGTGCGTCGTGACCGCGCGTCGCGCGCCGGAGCCGACGAGAATCACACTGACCAGGTCGCCGCCTCGACGGCCGCGTACATAGCGCAGCGCGATGGCGATGGTGTCTTCAAACCCCGGTTCGTTGATCGGTCCCGGTTGTTCCGGCGGTTCAGGCACCTCCAGGAGTTCAGCCTGCAGTTCCTCGTGCGTGGGGATCGAAGGAGTCGTGTCGGTGTCCATCAGTGTCCTTGTGCCGATTGAATTGACTGCGGAAGGGCGCCTAACCACTCGTCGAACGGCCGATCTGCATCGACGATAATTTCGAGTTTTCCATTCGCCAACCGCCTGACGACTCCAGGACTTTCCGGAGAGAGCGGAATCTCCACCCATTCACGGTTGAGGCCGAGCGAGTCGGTGAGTTCGAGAATGCGGCTGATCTGTGCGAACGACACGACTTGTAAGGGCATCCGTGACTCCGAGTTCAGCATTCTAGATTTCAATGGAAGAGGGTGTCAATGAAAAGCAGATGTCTAGCTGAGAACTCGCGCGAAGATGTCGGCGGCCTTGTCGATCTGTTTCGCCGAGACGTCTAAGTGGGTGACTGCGCGAAAACTGGTCCCGCCGATAGCATTGATCAAGACGCCTTCTTGTTTCAAGGCCGCGACGAGCGCCGGCGGCGACAGGCGATGGCCCACCACGTCGAAGATGACGATATTCGTGTCCACATGCTGGGGGTTTATTGAGACACTCGGAATCTGTTGCAGGCGCCGCGCGAGTTTCTTGGCATGGTCATGATCGTCTTTAAGCCGTCCGACGTGATGATCGAGCGCATAGAGCCCGGCCGCGGCGAGAATGCCGGCCTGGCGCATCGCACCGCCGTACATTCGGCGGAATCGCTTGGCCTTATCAATCAGCGTCGTGTCGTTGCTTGTCAACAGCGAGCCGGCCGGCGCGCCCAACCCTTTCGAGAGGCAGACTGAGACGGTTTCGAAATGGGCAGCATAGGACGCGGGCGGAAGGGTCGTGGCGGCGACGGCGTTAAAGAGTCGTGCCCCGTCCAGATGCATCGGGATGCCGTGGGTTGCGGCGACGGTCCGAATCCGTTCGATCGTCGCCAGTGGGTAGATCGTGCCGCCGCCGGCATTGTGCGTATTTTCAAGACAGATGAGCGCGGTTTGGATGCTGTAGGGATCTTTGGGGCGAATGGCCGCCTCCACCTGATCCGGCGACATGATCCCGCGGTCGCCGACCACCCAATGGAGTTGGACGCCGGCCAGCGCCCCGGCGGCGCCCTGTTCATACCGCACGATATGCGCCTTACTCTCGGCGATGATTTCTTGTCCCGGTTGCGTCTGGGCGCGAATGGCGAGTTGGTTGGCCATCGTGCCGGACGGGACGAACAGCGCCGCCTTCTTACCGAGCAGCGCGGCGACAGTCTCTTGCAATCGATTGACGGTGGGATCTTCACCATACACGTCGTCGCCCACCTCGGCGCTCGCCATCGCCCGGCGCATGCCATCGGTAGGCTTGGTGACTGTATCGCTGCGCAGGTCGATCACGCCGGCCTCTCCTCGATGGTATAGGCATGACGACTCAAGACCGGATAGACCGTGAAGATCGGCGTGTTGAACGGCACCACTGCGGCTTGTACGCCGGGGAGCAATCCGAGATGGAGATTAACGAAGTTGTAACTCAGTCCTTCCTGCCACGGCTGGCGGGAGGATTCCGCGTAGGCTTCCACACGGTCCGAGGCATAGGTCCGCGTCATGAGGCCGGATGCCCCTTGCAGCCCATACTCGGCGAGATCCGGCGCGCCTTGAATCAGCAGCGAGACGACCGAGGCATCGAACCAGACTTTGAATTTGCAGCTGATTTGAATAAACGGGCCGAGCGATCCGATCGTATTTAAGACCGATAGCGG
>JBKJWE010000442.1:0-3431 GCA_046717045.1 Nitrospiraceae bacterium
TATGAGCTTGGGGAATGAAATGACGAGGGAACCATCAGGAACCGATTCACTCAGCATCGAGAACGCACAGGAACTCATCGACGCAGAGAAGCCAGACGAAGGCCTTGAACTCCATATAGGCTCAAACGTCTTCCGCAACACCAACGGCATCGTGAAGCTGCAAGGGAAAGAGCAATTGGTGTTGGAGATCCAGACCGAACCACCTGCCTTAATGCTGACGATGGATCTCTACGATGAACAAGGCACTCGGGTTGGGCATGTCCGTCGGAACAGAGTATCTCCACAGGGAGCGCACCAGTTTGCCGTGGCAGTCGATGAGCACCACAACCCCTTAGATGACCACCAAACGGTCAGGGTATCGGACCAGACGACAGGACAGACCGTCCTCGAGGTCCGGTTATTTCAGAAAAGGAAGCTGCGCATCCCAGCAGGCACCTTTTATACTTCGAAAGGCGAGCTGGTAACGATCAGCCCTCATTTCTGTCGCATCGGCAGCGACCTGACGCTGTTCGGCAACGTCGCCGAAAGTCGCGGCGGGATCGCCGCCATCGGATAGCTCCGTTTCCTCGACGACCCGTCAGAAAAGCGATCCCTTTTGACAACGGGAGGGACTGACGTACAATAAGGCTCATGTCGGATATCGTGAAGCCCAGCATCCAGGCCTTTCTGGTCTGCGACCAAGTGATCGAGGACAGCGTCACCAAGAAGAAGAGCCTCATCGGGCTTTTCACTCATCTCCAAGCCGTCGCCTTCCCCTTCCAGCATCAACAAATGGGGCTCTACTTCTGTCTCACGGATGCGGAGGGCACCTATCACTTCGACATCGATCTGGTCTATCTCAACAGCGAGCAACTGGTTTGCCGTGCTGCGCTGCCCAACATCGTTATCGGCGATCGCCTGCAGATTTCCGACTTCGGAATCAACATTCCCTCCTTGATTTTTCCTGCCCCTGGACGCTACGAATTTCGCCTCCGCATGGATGGGCATCTGATCGCGCAGAAAGACTTCAACGTCATGCAGCTGCCGATGCATCAAACCGCCTAACCGCCGCCCGTTCACACGGACGCCTCCGCTTGACCCTTCTCCCCTCTACCGTGCTTATGGTAGAACTGCTGAGCTTTGGACATTCGCAGAGGAGACGATGACGCATCGTGCCTGAATCCGGGGGCGCCTCCAATTTTATCCGCGACCTCGTGGCCGCCGACGTGGCGGTGAGGAAACACGATGGGCGCGTGGTGACCCGCTTTCCGCCCGAACCCAACGGCTACCTCCATATCGGTCACGCCAAGTCCATCTGTCTGAACTTCGGCTTGGCGCAAGACCATCCCGGCGGCATCTGCCACCTCCGGTTCGACGACACCAATCCGACCACCGAAGATCCAGAGTACGTCCAGGCGATTCAAGAAGACGTCCGATGGTTGGGGTTCAACTGGCGGGACAAGATGTTTTATGCGTCGAATTACTTTGAGCAGCTGTATGATTTTGCGATTCGATTAATCAACAAGGGAAAAGCCTACGTCGATAGCCTAACAGCGGACGAGATGCGCGCCTACCGCGGCACACTCATAGAACCGGGAAAGAACAGCCCACACCGAGATCGGTCCATGTCTGAGAATTTGGACCTCTTTCGACGCATGCGAGCCGGTGAGTTTGCCGACGGCGCGCACGTTCTCCGAGCCAAGATCGACATGGCTTCGCCGAATATCAACATGCGCGATCCGGTCCTCTATCGTATACGGCATGCCGCGCACTATCGAACCGGCTCGGCCTGGTGTCTCTATCCGGCCTATGACTACGCCCATCCTCTTTCAGACGCTATCGAAGGGGTCACTCATTCAATTTGCACCTTGGAATTTGAAGACCACCGGCCGCTCTACGACTGGGTCGTTGAACACAGTGAGGCTTCGCATCGGCCGCAGCAAATCGAATTCGCACGGTTGAATATCAGTCATGCCGTGATGAGCAAACGCAAACTACTCGAGTTAGTCGAGAAGAAGCTGGTGGCTGGATGGGATGACCCGCGCCTGCCCACGATCAAAGGCCTGCGGCGTCGCGGGTACACACCGGGCGCGATCCGGGCCTTTTGCGAGCACATCGGCGTAGCGAAACGCGATGCGGTCGTGGAAATGCCATTGCTCGAGTCCTTCATTCGGGAAGATTTGAACAAGCGATCGCGGCGAGTCATGGCGGTCCTGAAGCCGCTGAAGGTCATCCTCGACAATTATCCCGACGGTCAGGTCGAACAATTGGAGGCGGTCAATAATCCCGAAGACCCCTCTGCCGGCACCAGAACCGTTCCCTTCTCCCGGACCCTCTATATCGAGCAGGACGACTTCCGCGAAGATCCACCCAAGCAATTCTTCCGGCTCGCGCCGGGCCGCGAGGTTCGGCTTCGGTATGGTTACATCATCAAGTGTGTTGGCGTGACAAAAGATCCTGGGACCGGAGAAGCGACCGAGCTTCACTGCACCTATGATCCCGAGACCAAAAGCGGATCGTCACAAGAACAGCGGAAAGTGAAGGCGACAATTCACTGGGTATCGGCCTATCACGCCGTCACGGCCGAGGCGCGGCTCTATAATCCTCTCCTGACCACAGAACTCTCGAAAGTACCGCCCGATCACGACTGGACCCTCTACCTCAATCCGCACTCGCTCCAGCGAGTGGCGGACTGTAAAGTCGAACCCAGTCTGGCACAGGCTGCCGTCGGAACCCGCGTGCAGTTTGAACGGCTCGGATACTTCTGCGTCGATCCTGATTCTTCACCAGGGAACCCGGTCTTTAACCGCACTGTCTCTCTCAAGGACACCTGGGCCAAGATCGATAAGACACAGTCTCCTCGGTAGACAACTTGAATCCTGCCTTTCTCAGTATGACCATCGCAAAACTTCCTTCTCTTTCCACCACGTTGGATGACCTTTACAGGGGCCCCATCCCTGCCACCCTTAAACACACAGGCCATAAACCATTGACGGGAGCCATTTTGTAGCCATGAGATGGACAGGAATTCGCGTAAAGATCGGCCAGGTGGCCGCTTCGTTCTTTTTCTGTGGTGTGATCGCCGGAGTTATATCCGCGCTCCCGTATTTGATTTCGACCCTATCGGCTGAGGGTGAATCGAGCGCCACCGAGGCCGTCATGGGCACGATTACCGATCTGGTTCAGGTGCTCGACGACGATACCTTAAAACAGCCCGAACTGGCGGGAGAGCGGCGCCATGGGATCGAAGAAGTCATCAAGCATCGCGTGGACTATGAGGAAATGGCAAAACGGGCTCTCGGAACCTCCTGGTCTTCACTCCCTCACTCGGATCAGCGTGAGTTTGTCGATCTGTTCGTTCAACTCCTCCGCGACACTTTCGTCGGGCGCTTCAGCGAATATTCTGATGAACATGTAGTCTACATGAGCGAACTTCTGGATGACACCTATGC
>JBKJWE010000443.1:0-2788 GCA_046717045.1 Nitrospiraceae bacterium
TGCTGGACGTCCTGTTTGAGCATCCTGCGTGGTGTTCCCCTGTTATCCTAGATATACGGGCCAGCGAAGCTCTAGCGTTCCCATTTTGTTTTTCCGAATCCGCTAGTTCAACGTCGACGTCTTCCTCTTGGTTGCGATCGTGGCGGCGAGTTTCACTGCCTCCAAAAGACTGCCCTGTTCCGCCAGGCCTTTGCCGGCAATGTCGTAGGCCGTGCCGTGATCCACGGAGGTGCGAATGATCGGGAGCCCCACGGTAAGATTCACACAGCCGCCGAAGGCGACGAGTTTGAGCGGAATCAACCCTTGATCGTGATACATCGCGACAACCCCGTGATAGTCCCCTCTGGCCGCTTTCCCAAAGAGCGTGTCTGCCGGCAAGGGATCGCTGGCCAGAATACCTTGCGCCTGGGCCGCGCGAGCAGCGGGAAGAATCACCGCGGCTTCCTCATTCCCGAACAGTCCGTGCTCGCCGGCGTGGGGATTGAGCGCAGCCACGCCGATCTTTGGCTTCGGAATCTGAAACAGCTCTTTCAGCGCTCGATGCGCCAGGCGAATCCCCTTTTCAATGCGAGCCTGCGTCAAGACTGAGGAGAGGTCTTTGATCGCGATATGGGTGGTCACGAACATGATCTTCAACGGCCCCCCCACGATCATCATGCCGCTCTCTTGCGTCTTCGTCAGGTCTGCAAGCAGTTCCGTATGGCCGGGATAATGAAACCCGGCCATGTTGATCGCTTCCTTATTGATCGGCGCCGTCACCATGCCATCGATACAACCGAGCTGAGCCAGCTCGACGGCCTTCTTGATGAAGGCCACAGAAGCTGCGCCGGTATTGGCCGCCGCCACCCCGAGTGGGAACCTTCCCAACGGTTGTTCGAGTGGATCCAGCACGGCGACATCGCTCGCGTGGGGCGCGGTCGGATCATGCCCTTGGACGCGAACGACTTTAAGCTTCAGCTTGAGACGCGTGAGAGTCTGTTCCATGACCGGCACGGAGCCGATCACGATCGGACGACACAGGCGCCGCAACGCTGTTCCCGCCATGGCTTTCGCAATGACCTCCGGTCCGATGCCGGCTGGATCGCCCATGGTGATCCCGAGAAGCGGGCGCATCTGACGCTCGGGTTTGTTTAGTGTGTTTCGTCTATTTGGTTTGTCTTGTTGGGTCTTCACTGATTTGTTCCCCGCCAAAACCAAATCAACCGGATGAACGAAGCAACCAGAAAAACCAGACCAACCCTCTCACCGAGTCACCAACCGTATAGATAGACGGCATATCCAATATAAAGAAGCGCGCTGCAACTGAGCAACCAGGGTCGCCAATGCCCACCCCACGCCGCCTGAAGCAGGAAAGACCCGGCTGCCACTGTCGCCAACACCATCGTCGTCACAGCCGACGGACCCAGCGTCCACTCGGTGCCGATCAGCCCGACCGAGACGGGGATTGTCCCCTGGAAGACCATGGCCCCGGTGACGTTCCCGACCGCCAGACGATCTTTCTTCCTATAGAGCCAGAGAAAGCTGTTCGACATTTCTGGTAGCTCCGTGGCCAAGGGCGCAATCAAGAGAGCCAGAATCACCGGCGAGATCGAGAGGAAAGACGCCATGGCTTCCGCCGCCGTGACGAAGAGATGCGCGCCGAGCGCCAGGCCCGCCAACCCGACTAATCCCTGAACACCGATCCACCCATACGACGGTATCTTGGCCGTTCGAGCGAAGAACAAGGGCTCCAGTCCATTCTCACTGTCGCTATCCTTCTCATCGGACTCCGCAAACTTCAGCTTCATATAATAGAGGTAGAGGCTCAGCAACCCCGCCGCCCCACCCAGGTGCACCCATTTCGACGGCACGAACACACAGGCTAACGCGACACCGTAGGCTAAGGCAAAGAACGACAAGTCGACGGTGATATCTCTATAGTGCAATCGAAAGGTGGGGCCACGCTTCCCGAGCCTCGCATACACCAACAACAAGATCGCAAGAATCGGAATGACCAGCGTGCTCAGCATAAACGGCGCTCCTAGAATCGCTCCCAAGCCTATTTCGGCTTCGGCCCGATTGTCGCCGAAGAAAATCGCGATGATGGGAATCGACGTCTCCGGCAAGGTCGTGCCGATCGCCGCCAAGACACTACCGATGGCGCCCTCGGAGAGGTTGCGCCGTTTCCCAAGCCACTCGATCCCGTTCGTAAACAGCGTGCAACTGCCGAGGGTCACGGCGACTGAGGCGAGGAACAGCAGGCTATAGAGCAGGACCGTCACAACCGAATCCTATTTCCTGTGTTTGGCGATCTGGCTCGCAGCATAGGCCAGCGCGGCTTCCTCGAGAATAGCCTTCAACGGACGCCCCGTGCGCTCGGCGACCCGTTTGCAATCGATGTACTCAGGAGCCGCTTTGCTTGTGGTCGCGTTTACCGCGCCGATCTTGATTCGCACCACTCCGCCGCGGACCTTCACCGACGTAAACCGTCGCGGCAAGATCTGCCTTTTCACCTCGTGAACCCGAACGCCCAAGGCCGTCGTCTCGCGGAACACCCCATTGAGCACAGCATCCATCTGTGCCGGCGCCACGAGGCAAGTCAGCACAATCCCTGGTCGACCGCGTTTCATGATCACCGGCGCGAGTGTGACGTCGAGTGCCCCACGCGCAAACAGCTGTTCCATGACATAATCGTAGACTTCCGGGTTCAGGTCATCCAGATTCGTTTCAATGTGGAGCACAGTGTCACGTTCCCATGCCTCCTTTGCCGTCGAGCTCGAGAGAAAAACCCGCAAGGCATTCGGCCAGT
>JBKJWE010000444.1:0-14762 GCA_046717045.1 Nitrospiraceae bacterium
ATCAGCGGGCGCGGCACCGTCGTGACCGGGCGCTGCGAGCGGGGCATTGTGAAGGTCGGCGACGAAATCGAAATCGTAGGGTTACGGCCCACCCAGACCACCGTCGTGACGGGCGTCGAAATGTTCCGCAAGGTGTTGGATGAAGGCCAGGCGGGCGACAATATCGGCGTCCTCCTGCGCGGCACCAAGAAAGAAGACGTCGAGCGCGGGATGGTGTTGGCCAAACAGAAGACGATTACGCCGCACACGAAGTTCAAGGCGGAGATCTATGTGCTGACGAAAGAAGAAGGCGGCCGGCATACGCCGTTCTTCAATGGGTACCGGCCGCAGTTCTATTTCCGGACGACCGATGTCACGGGCATCGTGTCGCTGAATCCGGGGGTGGAGATGGTGATGCCGGGGGACAACGTGAGTGTGACGGGCGAGTTGATCAGCCCGATCGCGATGGATCAGGGGTTGCGCTTCGCGGTCCGCGAGGGCGGCAAGACCGTCGGCTCCGGCGTCGTGACTGAAATTCTGGCGTAAGCGAACAGAACTGTAGAGGATTGAATGGCCAAGGTTGAACAGCGTATCAGGATCAGGCTGCGGGGTTTCGACTATCGCGTGCTGGATCAGTCGGTGGCGGAGATTGTCGAGACGGTCAGGCGGAGCGGGGCGAAAGTCGTCGGGCCGATTCCGCTTCCTACACGCATCGAAAAGTTTACGGTGCAGCGGGCGACGCATGCGGACAAGAAGTCGCGCGAACAGTTTGAGATCCGCACCCACAAACGGCTGATGGATATTATGCAGGCCACTCCGGAGACGATGGATTCGCTGATGAAGCTGAATCTCGCCGCCGGTGTCGACGTGGAAATCAAGTTGTAAGGCGAGAAGAGGCGACGAGGAACAGTTCACTATGACGAACGGATTGTTGGGGAAAAAGCTGGGCATGACGCAGGTGTTCGACGAGAGTCGGTTGACTCCTGTTACCGTGATCGAAGCCGGTCCTTGCCGCGTCGTCACGATCAAGACAAAAGAGCGGGACGGATATGAGGCTGTGCAGCTGTCGTTTGGCGAAGTGAAGGCGAGCAAGTTATCGAAAGCTGAGCAGGGCCATCTGAAAAAGAATGATGCTCCGGCCAGCCGTGTATTGCGCGAATTCAAAAAGCTCGGCGATGTGACGGTGGGGCAAATGATCAGAGCCGATATGTTCAAGAAGGGCGATTGGGTCGACGTGATCGGGGTGTCGAAAGGCAAGGGATTTCAGGGCGTCGTGAAGCGGCACCATTATGCCGGCGGTCCGGAATCCCACGGGTCCATGTTTCACCGCCATCCCGGTTCGATCGGAGCCAGTTCATTTCCCTCCAGAGTCTGGAAGGGCAAGACCTTGCCGGGCCACATGGGTGCGGCGCGTGTGACGGTTCAGCGTCTGAAAGTGATCGAGTCCAAGCCGGAGGAGAATTTATTGTTTGTGTGCGGCGCGGTTCCTGGGGCTCCGAATGAACTTGTCATTGTCAGAAAGTCGAAGAAGGGGTAGGGCATGCCCACGGTTGATGTCGTTGATTTGAAAAGAAAAAAGGTCGGCACCGTCGAGCTGCCGCAAGAAGTGTTCGGTTGTGAGCCGCGCAGGGCCTTGGTGCATGAGGCCGTCGTGATGCAGCGAGCCTGTGAACGCCAGGGCACGGCCTCGACGCTTCGCCGCAGTGAAGTAGCCGGCTCCGGCAAGAAGCCGTGGAAGCAAAAGCACACAGGGCGCGCGCGGGCTGGCTCTGTCCGGTCGCCTGTATGGCGCCACGGCGGGTCGGTGTTCGGGCCGAAGCCGCGGGACTATTCGTACAGCATGCCGAAGAAGAAGTATCGTGCAGCCCTGCAGAGTGCGCTCTCGGCCAAGGTAGCTGATGGGCAGGTGGTGGTGGTGTCGAATTTGTCGCTAGAGCAGCCAAAGACCAAGTTGTTGGCGAAGGCGCTCGCACAGTTCGGTGCCGGTGTTCATGCGCTGGTGGTTGCCGGTGAGGGGCACACGGGCTTGGCGCAGGCGGCGCAAAACCTCTTGACCGTTCGTCTCGTCGGGCCGGAGCGGTTGAATGTCTATGATATCGTGCGGGCCCAGCTGATTGTGATTCCTGAGCGTGAGTTGGCGCGCGTGAAAGAGGTCTGGGCATGAGGACAGGGCTCCACAAGATTTTGATTCAACCCCTCTTGACGGAAAAAGTTACCGCCCTGCGCGAGCAGCACAATACTGTCGGATTTCTCGTCCATCCCGATGCGAATCGGGTGCAGATCAAGCAGGCCGTGGAGACTTTGTTGAAGGTGAAGGTGGAGAAAGTCAACGTCCTCAACATGCCCGGCAAGACCAAGCGTCTGGGAAAGTTCTCCGGCAAACGCTCCGATTGGAAGAAAGCATTCGTCAAGTTGAAGCAGGGCGAAAAGTTAGAACTATACGAGAGCGCATAGGTATTGAAGGGGTAATGGAACGAAGCCATGGGACTAAAAGTTTATAAGCCGACGACTTCGTCGCGTCGTGGGATGTCTACGGTGACGACCGAAGATTTGACCAAGAAGCGACCAGAAAAGTCGCTGACGTCGTTCGAGTTGCGTACCGGTGCTCGGAACAATCAAGGGCGCACGACAGTGCGATTCCGCGGCGCAGGCCATCGACGGCTGTATCGAGCCATCGATTTCAAGCGCAACAAGCTTGGCATTCCTGCCTCGGTCTCTGCGTTGGAATACGACCCGAATCGATCCGCTCGCATCGCGCTGTTGCATTACGCGGACGGCGCGAAGCGCTATATCTTGGCGCCGGTGGGATTGCGGGTCGGCGATGTGGTGCAGTCCGGTCCTGAATCAGAAGTGCGTCCGGGGAACGCGCTTCCTCTATCCAATATGCCGTTGGGTACCACCATCCACAATCTGGAGCTCAAGCCGGGCAAAGGTGGACAATTGATTCGGAGCGCGGGTGGATCAGCCCAGGTGATGGGCCGTGACGGGGACTACGTGCAGGTGCGTCTGAAATCGGGAGAAATGCGTCGGATTCTCTCGGCTTGCATGGCGACCGTTGGACAAGTTGGCAACCTCGATCATGAAAACATCACCGTCGGCAAGGCTGGGCGTATGCGTTGGCTGGGCCGCCGTCCTCACGTGCGCGGTGTCGTCATGAATCCGGTCGATCATCCTCACGGCGGAGGAGAAGGCAAGTCTGGTCAGGGGAATCCCCATCCGGTGTCGCCGTGGGGCCTCCCGACGAAGGGGTACAAGACCAGGCAGAACAAGAAGACGGACAAGTACATTATCGCTCGCCGCAAGTCAGGAGTGCGCAATGCCTAGATCGATTAGTAAGGGCGCATTTGTCGACGACCATCTGCTCAAGAAGGTTGAGCAGATGAACCAGACCAAGGATCGGAAGATCATCAAGACCTGGTCGCGACGGTCGACGGTGATCCCTGACATGATCGGGCACACGTTCGCTGTTCACAACGGGAAAAAATTTATTCCCGTGTTCGTGACGGAAAACATGGTCGGTCACAAGCTGGGAGAATTTGCTCCGACTCGGTTCTTTAAGGGGCACGGTCAGGCTAAAACAGAGAAAGCGGTCGCCCTCAAGTAGGCGGCTGCGATCTCGTCGAACTCGAGTGGAAGGTTATGGCTGAAGCACGAGCAGTCTTACGATTTGTACGGGTAGCGCCGCGAAAAGCGCGGCCTGTCATCGATTTGATCCGTGGACAACAGGTCCCCACGGCGTTGGCGTTGTTGCGGCACACGCCGCGCCATGCCGCGAGGGTGGTCGAGAAGATTTTGCGGTCGGCTGTCTCCAATGCGGAGCAGAAGGAATTGGGCGACAGCGACTCGATGGTGGTCTCGAAAGCCTTTGTCAATGGCGGGCCGATTTACAAGCGGTTTCGGGCGCGGTCGATGGGGCGTGCGAATGCCATTCAGAAACGGACCAGCCACATTACGGTGATTGTGGCGGCGGCCGGTGCGCAGGCAAAGAAATAGGCGATGCGGTTAACGGAACAGATTCGTTCCTTGTGTGAGTGAGGCATAAGACGCTATGGGTCAGAAGACACATCCAATCGGATATCGCCTGGGATACAACTATACCTGGAGTTCTCGTTGGTACGCGGGGAAGGACTACGCCAAGCTCCTTCATCAGGACGTGAAGATCCGGAAGGTGGTGAAGCAGCGCTTGTATCATGCCGGAGTCGCGAAGGTTGAAATCGAGCGGTCCGGCGATCAGACGCGCGTGATCATTCATACGGCCCGGCCGGGCATCATCATCGGTCGTAAAGGCGCCGAGGTCGACAAGCTAAAGGCGACGCTTGAGAAAGAGTACGGCGGGCAAGTTTATATCACCGTGAAAGAAATCAAAAAGCCTGAGCTCGACGCGCAGCTGGTCAGCGAAAACGTGGCCACTCAATTGGAAAAGCGCGTCGCGTTCCGCCGCGCGATGAAGCGGAGCGTGCAGTCGGCATTGCGGCTTGGCGCGCAAGGCATCAAGATCATGATCGCGGGTCGGCTCGGCGGGGCTGAAATTGCCAGGACAGAATGGTATCGCGAAGGGCGCGTGCCGCTGCATACCTTGCGTGCCGAAGTGGATTACGGATTTGCCGAAGCCCATACGACGATGGGACAGATCGGGGTGAAGACCTGGATTTACAAAGGAGAGCTTCTCCCCGGTCAGCTGCTCAAACAGGATTCTGCCTTTGAGCGTCGGCTCGGTTAACGTAAAGAGGATACCGTGTTAGCACCAAAGAAAGTTAAATTTCGGAAAATGATGAAAGGCCGGATGAACGGCAAAGCCTATCGTGGCGGGCAGATTACGTTGGGAGAATTCGGGTTGAAGGCTCTTGAGCCGGGTTGGATCACCAGTCGTCAGATTGAGGCGGCTCGCATTGCCATCACTCGGTTTGTCAAGCGTGGTGGGCAGGTTTGGACAAGAATTTTCCCCGATAAGCCGATCACGAAGAAACCGGCGGAAACTCGAATGGGAAAAGGAAAAGGCAATCCCGAGTATTGGGTCGCCGTGGTCAAGCCTGGCCGTATTCTTTACGAGATGGACGGCGTGACTTCGGAGGTTGCCAACGAAGCGTTTCGCTTGGCCTCCCACAAATTGCCGATCGCCACGAAGTGTGTGACGCGCGGCCAGTTCTAACGATGCCGAGCCTGATAGGAGAGCGTGCTGTCATGGAATTGAAGGAATTGAGACAGTTGACGGAGCCGGAGTTGTCGGAGAAAGCGCAGCAGCTTACGCAGGAGCTCTTCAATCTTCGATTTCAGTTGGGAACCGGCCGGTTGGAGAATCCCATGCAGCTTCGCAAGGCGAAGCGTGAAATTGCGCGCCTTAAGACGATTCAGCGTGAACTGGAATTGTCCGAGAAACATGCCGGGAAGGCGAAAGGGTCTTGAAATGGCGGACGCGGCAATCAAGCGGCGCGAGTGGGTCGGGCGCGTCGTCAGTAACAAGATGAACAAGACCGTCGTCGTGGCGGTGGAACGGTCGGTCGTGCACCCGATCTATCGCAAGGTATTGCGTCGCATGACGAAGTTGAAAGCGCATGACGAACAGAATGCCTGCAACATCGGGGACCGGGTGCGGATGGTTGAGACGCGGCCGATTAGCAAAGACAAGCATTGGCGTATCGTGGAAGTCGTGGAAAAGGGTCGGGCGGAATAGCGTCGGATAATTCGATGCGAACGGCAGAGGAAGTGCGGGGAGCATGATTCAAAGCTATACATACATGGATGTGGCCGATAATTCCGGTGCCAAGCAGGCCATGTGTTTTCACGTGCTCGGAGGGTCGAAGCGTCGCTACGCGTCGTTGGGCGACATCGTCGTGGTGGCGGTGAAGGAAGCGATCCCGCAGGCCACTGTCAAGAAGGGCGATGTGAGTCGTGCCGTTGTCGTGCGGACTACGAAGGAAGTCCGACGGGAAGACGGCTCGTATATCAAGTTCGATCGGAATGCCTGTGTGTTGATCAATAAAGAAGGCGAACCGATCGGTACCCGAATTTTCGGCCCCGTGGCTCGCGAGTTGCGCTGGAAGAAATTCATGAAGATTATTTCCTTGGCTCCGGAAGTGCTTTAATTCTGGTGGAGACGGCGGCATGAACGTGCAGGCATTACAGAAGAGTCGGATTCGAAAAGGCGACACCGTGGTCGTAATCGCTGGGCGGGACCGTGGCAAGTCCGGCAAGGTACTGTCGGTGGACCCGGGCGCGGGCAAGGTGGTGGTGGAAAAGCTCAATATGATTAAGCGCCACACGAAGCCGAATCAAAAAGTGAAGCAAGGGGGTATTCTCGAACGGGAAGCGCCGCTTGCAATTTCCAATGTGATGTATCTCTGTCCGGTGACGCAGAAGCCGACCCGTTTGGGTGTGCGAACTCTCGCGGACGGTCGGCGGGTTCGGTTCAGTAAGAAATCGAACGAACCGGTTGAGTAGGAGTGAGGACACTCAATGGCGAAGGTTGAAAAGGGCAAAGCCGGGAAGCCGGGTGAGCGGCGGGCCTCCAAGAAAGAAGGGGCTAAGGCGCCGCAGGCGACGGACGACGGCAGTAACGAGTCGCAGTTCAAACCGCGGCTGCGCGACATGTATCGAGAAACGGTCGTGCCGGCCTTGATGAAAGAGTTTGGGTACAAGAACGCGATGCAGGTTCCGAAGCTTGAGCGGATCGTGCTGAACGTGGGCATGGGCGAAGCCATTCAGAACGTCAAGTTATTGGAGGGCGCGGTCGAAGAATTGGGATTGATCACCGGGCAAAAGCCGATCGTCACGCGGGCAAAAAAAGCGATCGCCGGATTCAAGCTGCGGCAAGGTTTGCCGATCGGGACGAAAGTGACGCTTCGCAGCCGCCGCATGTATGAATTTTTCGATCGACTGGTGAGCTTGGCCTTGCCGCGCATTCGCGATTTCCGCGGGGTCTCGCCCAAAGCATTCGATGGGCGAGGCAACTATACGCTCGGGCTCAAGGAGCAGTTGATTTTTCCGGAGATTCAGTACGACGAAGTGGCATCCATCCATGGCATGGACATTACGATCGTGACGACGGCCAGGACCAACGACGAAGGGAAGTCGTTACTGAAGCATTTGGGCATGCCGTTCCGGACATAACGTGAAACCAAGGAGAGACCGGTGTCGAGACTTGCGTTAAGAAATAAATCGGCCGTCAAGTCGAAGTTCCCAACGAGGGACTACCATCGGTGCGGCCTCTGCGGTCGTGTGCGCGGTTACTTGCGCCGGTTCAAGATGTGCAGAATTTGTTTTCGATTACTCAGTCTCAAAGGCGAAGTGCCCGGTGTGAGAAAGTCGAGTTGGTAGGCAGACGAGTTATCTACAGCATCGTGGTGTGAAAGGGTTGGTATGGTCACAGATCCTATTAGCGATCTCTTAGTACGATTGCAAAACGGGTTTCGTCGGCAGCACGACATCGTGAGCGTGCCGGCCTCGCGACTCAAGCGTGAAGTATTGCGGGTGCTCCAGAACGAAGGATTTATTCAGGGCGTGGAAACCGCCGTGGAAGATGGACATCCGATCTTGAAAGTTCAATTACGGTATGTCGCAGAAGGGCAGCCCATGATCACCGGCATGCAGCGAGTGAGCAAGCCTGGACGTCGAGTCTATGTCGGGATAAAAAACATTCCGCGTGTGAGAAACGGAATCGGAGTGGCGATTTTGTCGACCTCCAAAGGGGTGATGACGGACCAAGAGTCCCGCCACGCCGGTCTTGGGGGCGAAGTGCTCTGCTCCGTGTGGTAGCACAAGAGGGAAGAACGAGGCAGTAATGTCACGAATTGGAAACAAACCTATTCAGATTCCAGCCGGTGTCGATGTAAAGGTGGCCGGTCCGGTCGTTTGTGTGAAGGGTCCGTTGGGGAAGCTCGAATGGTCGTTGACCGCGGGAATCGGCGTCTCGGTGAAGGATGGGCAGGTCGTCGTGAATCGGCCGAATGACGATCGGAACGTACGGGCCTTGCACGGGTTGGTGCGTGCCGAACTCAACAATATGATTCAAGGTGTGACCAAAGGGTATGAACGGAACCTGGAGATCACCGGGGTGGGATACAAGGCTGCCATTCAAGGCCGAACGATGAGCTTCAATGTCGGCTATATCAATCCCGTGGTGTACCAAGTGCCTGTGGGCATCGACGTGAAAGTGGACAAGCAGACATTCATCAACGTGAAGGGTGCCGATAAGCGAATGGTGGGTCAAGTTGCCGCCAATTTGCGGGCGATCAAGCCTCCAGACGTATACAAACAAAAGGGTGTCCGATATGCCGGCGAAGTCTTGCGGAAGAAGGAAGGCAAGACAGGGAAGTAGGACAAGGCATGAATAGCGCACAAAAAGCACAGCATCTCGCCCGTCGAAAGCAGCGCGTGCGGCAACGCGTGTTCGGGACTTCTGAACGGCCCAGGCTCAACGTGTTTCGGAGCCGGGCCCACATCTACGCCCAAATTATCGATGATGTGAAGGGGACGACGTTGGCGGCGGCCTCATCATTGGATAAGACGCTCCGCAAGTCCGTTAAATCGACCGGAAGCATCGACGGGGCGAAAGCGGTTGGCAAGTTGTTGGCCGAGCGGGCGAAGACCGCCAAAGTCCATGCCGTCGTGTTCGATCGTGGCGGCCGTTTGTACCATGGTCGGGTGAAAGCATTAGCTGAGGCGTCCCGTGAAGGGGGCCTCAAGTTCTAGGCTGTACCTCGAACCCGCGACGAGACGGGTGCGAGCGGAACCAAAGAGGAGACGGAAAGCGTGCGAGTCAATCCAGATGAATTGAGCTTGAAAGACAAAGTTGTGTTCATCAACCGCGTGGCCAAGGTTGTAAAGGGTGGCAAGCGGTTCAATTTCTGCGCCTTGGTGGTCGTGGGCGACGGACATGGCTGGGTCGGCATCGGCAAGGGCAAGGCGGCGGAAGTGCCAGTGGCGATCTCGAAGGCGGTGGAGCAGGCGAAAAAACATTTGGTGCATGTGTCGCTGAAGGCGGGAACCATTCCGCATGAGGTGCATGGGTTGTTCGGTGCGGAGCATGTGCTCTTGAAGCCGGCCGCCGATGGGACCGGGATCATTGCCGGTGGAGCCGTGCGGGCGGTGGTGGAATTGGTCGGTGCACACAATATCATTGCGAAGACACTCGGTCGTGGCAACCCCTTCAATACGGTGCGCGCGACCCTCGACGGGCTTTGCCAGCTGAGAAATCCAGAAGAAGTGATGCAATTGCGGCGCAGCGCTGGACAGGAACGGGTGATCGCCTGATGGCTACCGCAAAAGGAACTAAGTCCAGCGTGAAGGGCATCCGTATTACGTTGAAGCGAAGCCCGATTGGTACACCTCAAAAACATCGTCTCGTCTTGCACGGGTTAGGTTTGCGTAAGATCCGCCAGAGCGTCGTCCGGCCCGACACGTCACAGGTGAGAGGGATGATTCACAAAGTTGGATACTTGTTGGAAGTGCAACCACAATGAACCTACACGAACTCGCTCCGGCAAAAGGCTCAAAGAAAAAACGCAAGCGGATCGGCCGTGGACCCGGTTCAGGCCACGGGAAAACGGCGACCAAGGGGCACAAGGGTTTTAACGCTCGTTCGGGCGGCGGCAAACAGCCGGGTTTCGAAGGCGGTCAAATGCCCTTGATCCGGCGGACGCCGAAGTTCGGTTTCCACAATCCGTTCCGCAAAGAGTACGCGATCGTGAACATCAAAAGCTTGGTGGACATGATTGCCTCCCCCATTACGCCCCAGGCTCTCGTCGATGCTGGGCTCGTGAAGCGGAAAACTTTACCGATCAAGATTCTCGGAAACGGCGAGATCAAGAAGGCGGTGGTTGTGCAGGCGCACAAGTTCAGCAAGTCCGCGGAGGAGAAGATCCAAGCGGCGGGAGGGAGAATCGAGGTCATCCCCGGTGTTTGAGAGACTCCTGACCAGTTTTCAGAATATTTTCAAGATTCCCGAACTGCGCACGCGCATCCTCTTCACCATGGGGATGTTGGTCGTATATCGGATCGGCGCCCATATCCCGACTCCGGGTATCAACGGAGAGGCCCTGTCGGAGTTCCTGCAGAAGCAAGGCGGGGCGCTGCTTGGGTTCCTGGATATTTTTTCGGGCGGATCGTTGTCGCGACTGACGATCTTTGCGCTGGGCATTATGCCTTACATCAGCGCATCGATTATTCTTCAGCTGTTGACGGTTGTCGTACCGCACTTGACCAAGTTAGCCAAGGAAGGAGAGCGGGGAAGGAAAAAGATCATCCAGTATACGCGGTTCGGCACGATCGGGATCGCGCTGATTCAAGGGTTCGGCATCGCGGTCGGCCTGGAGCAAATGAATCAAGGCGCGTTTGTGCTGAATGGCGGATGGGGATTCCGTCTCATGACGGTCATCACGCTGACCGCCGGCACAGGCTTCTTGATGTGGCTCGGCGAGCAGATTACCGAGCGCGGAATCGGGAACGGGATATCGCTGATTATTTTTGCCGGGATCGTCGCACGTCTGCCTGCGGCCGTCGCACAGACGTATAACCTGTACGAAATCGGTCAGCTCAACGCGTTCATGCTGATCGGGCTCGCCGTCCTCATGGTGGCAGTGGTTGCGGCGATCGTGTTTCTGGAAAGCGGCCGACGTAAGGTGCCGGTGCAGTATGCGAAACGTGTGATCGGCCGGCGGGTCTACGGCGGGCAGAGCACGCATATTCCATTGAAGATCAACACCGCGGGCGTGATTCCGCCGATTTTCGCGTCATCGATCATTGCGTTTCCCGCAACCATCGCGGGCTTCTTTGAGACGCCGTGGGTGAAGGCGATCGGCGCGCAGCTCGCGCCGGGCTCGTTACTCTATACGCTGATGTATGTGGGACTCATTCTATTTTTCTGTTTCTTTTACACGGCGGTGGTGTTGAATCCCGTCGATATGGCTGACAACATGAAGAAGTACGGAGGATTCATCCCCGGGATTCGGCCTGGGACGAGAACCTCCGATTACATCTATAAGGTGCTGACGAGGATCACGTTCGCCGGATCGATCTATCTTGCGATCGTGTGCGTGATTCCGGAGTTCCTGATCTATAAGTTGAACGTGCCGTTTTATTTCGGTGGGACTTCGCTGTTGATCGTGATCGGGGTTGGCCTCGACACCGCGCAACAGATCGAGTCCCATATGTTGATGCGGAATTATGAAGGCTTCTTGGGTAAAGGAATGGGCCCGCTCCGCGGACGGAGTGGGTAAGGCGTCCATGCGTGTCGTGTTTCTCGGCGCACCGGGAGTCGGCAAAGGCACCCAGGCCGACCGCATCGCAGCGCAGTTTCAGGTGGCGAAGATTTCGACCGGCGATTTGCTCCGTGAAGGCGTGCGGAACAAGACCCTGTTGGGGCTGGAAGCCAAGAGCTACATGGATCGGGGGAAACTGGCCCCCGATGCCGTGGTCATCGGTTTGGTGCGTGACAAGCTGAGTGATCCGAGTTGTGCCAAGGGGTTTGTGCTGGATGGTTTTCCGCGGACCGTGCCCCAGGCGGAAGAGTTGGGAGCGGTGCTTGCGTCCAAGAAACTCGTGTTAGACCGCGTGGTCAATTTTCAGGTCTCGCGCGAAGACGTGATCAAGCGACTCAGTGGCCGGCGCAGTTGCCCTAAGTGTCAGGCGACCTTTCACGTCGACTTTGCGCCGCCCCAGAAGATCGGGATCTGCGATCGTTGTGGCGAGTCGCTTGTGCAGCGGAGCGACGATCAGCGTGACGCGATCGAGACGCGGTTGAAGGTGTACGAAGAGCAAACGGCTCCGCTCGTACAATTCTACGAAATGCGGCAGCTCTTGTCGCATCTGGATGGGGCCGGCGCGGTAGATGCGGTGTTTCAGAAGCTGTCGCAGGTGCTCGCGCCGTACAGGGTGACATGATCATCCTCAAGACGCCGGACGAGATCGCGCTCATGGCGCAGGCGTCGAAGGTGGTCGCGGAGACGCTGATAGTTCTGAGGAAGGCCGTTAGGTCCGGGATTACGACCGACGAGCTGGACAAGTTGGCCGAGGCAGAGATCCTGGCGCGGGGTGCCCAGCCGGCGTTTAAGGGCTACCGGAACTATCCCAAGACCCTCTGCGCTTCGGTGAACGAGCAGGTGGTTCATGGGATTCCCTCCCGGCGGGTGTTGAAGGAGGGGGACATCATTGGGTTGGACCTGGGCGCGATCGTTGGCGGTTTTTACGGGGATTCTGCGGTGACGGTGGCCGTTGGGCAGGCGGATGATCGCTCGGCGCACTTAGTGAAAGTGACCGAAGAGTCCCTCTACCTCGGGATCAACCAAGCGGTGGTCGGAAACAGGTTATCCGATATTTCGCACGCGATCCAAGCGCATGTGGAAGCGGCAGGCTACTCAGTGGTCACGGAATTTGTGGGCCATGGTATTGGCAGGCAGTTGCACGAGGAGCCGCAAGTTCCGAATTACGGGAAGGCAGGACAGGGGCCACGGCTGCAATTCGGGATGGTCTTGGCGATCGAGCCGATGGTGAACATGGGAAAAAGCGCGGTGAGAGTGTTGGAGGACCGCTGGACGGCAGTGACGGTGGACGGGAGCCGTTCGGCGCACTTTGAGCATACCATTGCGATTCAGCCCATTGGGCCCGCGAAGATATTAAGCCAGCTATAAAGGGGGACTTAGGTTGGTCGCGACGGGGAAGAAAGGATAGCGGTTCGTGCCCAAAGAAGACATGATCGAAATACAAGGCACGGTCGCGGAAACGTTGCCGAACGCGATGTTTCGAGTGCAGCTCGACAATGGCCATAAGATTCTCGCACATATTTCAGGCAAGATGCGCATGCATTTCATCCGCATCCTGCCCGGCGACAAGGTCACGGTTGAGATGTCGCCCTATGATCTGACCCGAGGGCGGATCACCTATCGGTTCAAGTAGGAGCGTGGAACGGACATGAAAGTCAAATCATCGGTGAAGCCGATTTGTGCGAAGTGCAAGGTGGTTCGCCGTCGAGGCGTGGTGCGAATTCTCTGCGAGAATCCGCGACACAAGCAACGACAAGGGTGAGATGGTCGCAGGACGACCGGATCGGTCTCCTGCTCGCGCAGCGCGCGGTCTCGGACATCCTGCGGTGAATGATGGGAAGAGGTAAGGGGGAACTATGGCTCGTATTTCTGGAGTGGATTTGCCGAAAGAGAAGCGGGCGGATATCGGCCTGACGTACGTTTTCGGCATCGGGCGAGCGGCTGCGAAATTTATTTTGGAGAAGGCCGGGATCGACGGCGCAGTGCGTGTGAAGGATCTCAGCGAAGATCAGATCGTCAAGATTCGCGAAATCATCGAGCAGAACTATCAGGTCGAAGGCGATCTGCGAAAAACGTTTTCAATGAACATCAAGCGGTTGATCGAAGCCGGAACGTATCGTGGGCTACGTCACCGCAAAGGCTTGCCGGTGCGCGGTCAGCGCAGCAAGACGAACGCACGAACGAGGAACGGGCGTCGCTCCGGTGTGGGCAGTAAACCAAGGCCGGCGGCCCGTCCGGCCCCGACCGCCTAACCCTGACGTCGTAGGGAGTGTGATATGAGCGTAAAAAAGGGAAAGAAGAAAGAGCGCCGAATTGTCCAAAGCGGGGTGGCACATGTGCAGGCCTCGTTCAACAACACGATTGTGACAATTACCGATATGAGCGGCAATACCGTGGTGTGGGCAAGCGCCGGCAATCAAGGGTTCAAGGGTTCTCGCAAGAGCACGCCGTTTGCGGCGCAGCGTGCTGGTGAGGCGGCGGCGCGCAAGGCGATGGAGAGCGGCATGCGCCAAGTTGACGTCTATGTCAATGGACCTGGATCCGGTCGTGAATCGGCAATTCGTTCGCTGCAAGCCGCCGGCTTGCGGATCAATCTGATCCGCGACGTGACGCCGATTCCGCATAATGGATGCCGTCCTCCGAAACGGCGGCGTGTGTAACGGCAGCGAGTGGAAGGTCTCGGAATCGTCGGATGCCGTTCGATGACGGCGTTCGGTAACTGGAGGTAGAGCAGTGGCTAAGTATCGTGGTCCTGTCTGTCGGTTGTGTCGCCGAGAGGGAGAGAAGTTATTTTTGAAAGGCTCGCGCTGTATGACGGAAAAATGCGCGATCGAGCGCCGCAGCTATCCCCCTGGACAGCACGGGCAGGCTCGACCGAGAAATTCCGAGTACAGCACCCAGCTGCGCGAGAAGCAGAAGCTGCGACGAATTTATGGGCTCCAAGAACGGCAATTTCGAGGTGTGTTCGAGCGTGCGGAACGACAGAGAGGCGTGACGGGCGAGGCGCTCTTGCGTTTGCTGGAATGCCGGCTGGATAACGTGGCCTATCGGCTGGGATTTGGCGCGTCGCGACGAGAGGCCCGTCAATTGGTCAGCCACGGACATTTGACGATGAATGGCCGAAAGATCAATGTGGCGGGTGCGTTGGTGAAAACCGGGGATGTCATCGAAGTTCGGGAACGGAGCCGTACGCTGATATCGATTCAGGCGGCGCTGGAAGCGGTCGATGGACGAGGCATTCCCGAATGGTTGGAACTGGACAAGCCGGCCTTTAAAGGAACCATTCGCGCGTTGCCGACCAAGGAGCAGATCGCGCTGCCGGTCAACGAACAGATGGTGGTGGAATTGTATTCCAGGTAAGGGTGACTTCGGGTAAGGGGGCCGTTTGCTGCGGCAGCTATGCATCGCGCAGCCATCCGGTACCTCGATGGATGAAGGGGGACTCATGATCAAAGCGATGAAAGACTTTCAGATCCCGATGCGGGTGGATGTCGACAAAGATACGCATAACCCAATGTTCGGCAGGTT
>JBKJWE010000445.1:0-2648 GCA_046717045.1 Nitrospiraceae bacterium
GGTCAAAAAGAAATGATTCTGCGAGTTCGTCGTGATATCAAACTGAAGGGACGTGCTCGCCTTTGATCCTAGGCTGCTCCTTGATATCCTCCCTGTCTTGAAGGTGTTCGATTGGCATTAATCAAAAGAATCCTACCATCTGTCACCATTGTCATCCTATTACTTCTTGATATTGTCGGATGTAATTTCCGATATCAGCCTCTTGGTTTTCGAGGTGGTTACTCTGAAACGCAGGTCGATGAGAGCACTATAGCTGTCTGGTATAAAGCTCCATCGATGTTGTTTCAATATTCGACAGAGTTCACGAGGGAACAGCATATGCAGTTCTTCTTGCTTTACCGCTGTGCAGAATTAACATTACTTAGAGGTCACGACTATTTTGTCGTGATCGATTCAACCATTCCGATCCAAGTTGTCAGTCTTCACAGGCAGCCAACTTCCTATCGAGTGGTTCTTGTGGTCTCTACGGGGGCGATTGTTGGCGCTACTGGTAGAGGGATTCCCCGGTCTCGAGGGGGGCAAGATGTTGACACCAATGTGCAAGAGGTTACGATTCAGATGTTTGATGGAAGGAATCCTGGCCCCGATTCACTAGCCTATGATGCAAGGGAACTGTTAGAGGTGCTCCCACTGAAGAAGAAAGCTCTCGCAACCGCTCTGAATTCCGGGGGGAACTAGGCTTATGCGAATCTCACCCACTCGAACTCTTTCTTTCGCCTGTATCGTACTGATGGGATGCTTCTTAGAAGGTTGTATGGAGTTCGGCCGATTGGATTATACACGACCGTCGACTGTTAAAACCGAGAGTTCCGAGACCATTCATAACTACAAGTATCCTGAGATATTCCCCCTTGCGCTGAAGCGTACCAACTTGGAACTGGCAGTGGCATCTAGCGCCGAGTCCACGACCTATCTTTTTTGCCCCTTCCCATGCTCGGCTCCACTGATCCCATGGATTCCAGGAATTCTGCATTCTTGGTTGAGGGCTACTAACTATGAGCCGGATCCACCACTTTGGATCGAGTTGTGGATCGTCCCCCATGGTGGGCAAATCTCGATCGATACGCGGAGGGTTACGTTACGGACTTCCGATGGGAATGAACTAATCCCTACCGGCCAAGAAGGCCCAGGTAGCCTGCTCGATCGACAAAATGATCACCAAAGCGGTTTATCCAATTCATCCCACTCCTGTTCGCTTGCTCTCCATGTCGGAAGTAACGGTATTTTTGGCCAAGTCTCAGAACATGAGATCATTATTACTAAGCCGGTTTGTCTTCGCTTAGGGTTTCGCCTCAGCGCTGTGCCCACCATGCCTTTCTTCCTGCAAATCGATGGGCTTAGCAAGGAAGGAGAACGCATTCCCATTTCTGCTATCCAATTCGAAAGAACTACTCGAAAGGCGCTGTGGAGAATACTTTGATGCTCATGAACGACTCTCAGAGCAAAGAGTAGACTCCATCCACTTGGTGGGACATCAAATAGCAACTTCAATGGGAAGTTCTCAGAATGGGAAAGATTTTGAGCCTGATGAGGTCCAATACCAAATGTTTTTGAGATGAGACGAATACTTTATAAGACTTTCTCAAAGAAAAGGCGTTATGCGAACAAGTCCTCAAGATCAGTGCTGGGTTGCATTTTAAGAACTTTGACACGAGTCATGTTTTTATTAATATCTACCATCTGCCACTTGTCGCCTTTCTTACGAGCGACAATTATTCGACCGAATCCTTTACCATGCTCCTCAGCAAACATTGCAAGGCCGATCGTCTTGGGTACTGTGTCAACCCGCGAGTCGTCATGAGGTTCAAGGATGTCTACAATCAAACCCTTGTAGCTTTTTCGGACGATGGCGAAGTCCGGATAAAACGCCTTAATACCACCCATTTCATAAGGAACACAGAATGCCCATTCCCGTCGATCCAGGTTGCGCAGCCAGCAAACAAAACCGCTCTTTGCCATTTCGGCAGTGAGCAATTCACTCTCCCAGCTGGTCAAGCTAGTATAGAATTTCCCCTCTTTGTCGCAATAAAGATGTCTGTCCCAAGCAGAGCCGTGTTTTTTCTCTACAATCTGATCAGGCAAATCCCAATCTTGTACCGCCGCCTTGCCGCTCGCCAGGATTAATGCAAGAACCCACCACCGGCCCAAGGTTTGGATCGTCGTTCAAGCCACATACCACAACCTGTTGTTCCAGCAGAATGACATCTCCCACCGAACCCGCATGCACGGCTAAGAGAACGGCATTGGCCGGGTTATATCCTAAGTTCGACGTCATGGTAGGAGCGAGACCAATATTGGCACCCCAGGAAATGCCGGTGATGCCCTTCGTATCGTTGTCGCCAATCATTTCCCCAAGGACGGCCGTACCATGATTGTCATCGTTAAAAAAATCGACTTTTGAATCACCTGGATTTAGTACTAAGGCAATGCCGTGGGCTTTCGTGAGGTCCTCGTGCGTTTGATGCCAATTGTACTCAATGTCGTAAATCGTGACACCCTTGCCGTTGCCTCCTGGAATCGTAAATGAAAAGCGGGCGTCAATGCCACCGGGGGCAGCATCGAGGTAGCCTTGACTGCCGGAGAAGTCAGGGTGGTGGCTGGCGGCAGGCTCCCCAACGCGTCATGGGGCCGCTCATCGTTGTAACTCT
>JBKJWE010000446.1:0-13576 GCA_046717045.1 Nitrospiraceae bacterium
ATTTCCAACCGCGCGACTGAACTGCTTGGTGGCATCCGAGGCAGCAAGCTCGTGCATCCGAACGATCACGTGAACCTCGGACAATCAAGCAATGACGTCATCCCCACCGCCATTCATATCGCGGCAGGGGAAATGATGCAGCGGCAACTGATCCCGGCCCTCACCCGATTGCACAAAGCGCTCTATCTCAAAGCCCAGGAGTTCGACAAGGTCGTGAAGATCGGCCGCACCCATTTGCAGGATGCGACACCCGTTCGCCTTGGACAGGAATTCGGCGGGTATGCGCGCCAAATTGAACTTGGCATTCAGCGGGTGAAGCGCGCACAAGAGGCGTTGAGCGAAGTAGCCCTCGGTGGCACGGCGGTAGGGACGGGCCTCAATTGCCATCCGGATTTCTCCACCAGAGTCATGGCAATCATTTCAAAAGAAACCGGCTGCTCATTTAAAGAAGCCACGAACCACTTCGAAGCACAGTCGACGCAAGACTCACTCGTTGAAGTCAGCGGCGCCTTGTGCACGATCGCAGTCAGCCTGATGAAGATCGCCAACGACATTCGCTGGCTGGGCTCGGGTCCTCGCTGTGGACTTGGCGAAATCAATCTGCCGGAGACCCAACCGGGTTCCTCGATCATGCCGGGGAAAGTCAATCCCGTCATCGCCGAATCCGTGACGATGGTCTGCGCACAGGTCATCGGCAACGACGTCACGGTGACAGTCGGCGGACAAGCGGCCAATTTTGAATTGATCGTGATGCTGCCAGTCATGGCCTACAACCTGCTCCAATCCATCGAGCTGCTCGCAACCGCCTCCAACAACTTCGCGGCGAAATGTATCGAGGGGATCAAGGCCAACGAAGAACGCTGCAAGAGCTTGATCGAGGAAAGTCTAGCCATGTGTACGGCCTTGGCTCCTGAAATAGGCTATGAAGCTGCAGCGAAGCTGGCAAAGGATGCGTATAAATCAGGCAAGACCGTGCGCCAGATGGCCAAAGAGCAAAGAGTCCTGCCAGAAAAACGGCTCAACGAACTCCTCGACCCCTGGCGCATGACCGAACCGGGTGGACCCGTTGGGAGCGCAGGTGGATAGACCACATACATCTACTTTGACAGCTTTAAAATCACTATGCTAAAGTCCGCGGAACTGTTGAGGTTCTGGGTCTTTCTCCATCCACTCAACTGAGAATAACGCATGAACTCGAAGACATCGCACGTGATCATTGTGGCCGGAGCCGGACCGGCCGGGATGGCCGTGGCCAGTTCACTTTCAAAGGCAGGCCATGAAGTGATTATCCTGAATCGAGATATTAAGTTCGGAGGATTAGCTGAATACGGGATATTCCCGTCAAAGCTGAAGCTTCGTGGTGGCCTCAGGAAACAATACTGGGAGCTGCTCGGGCAACCGAACGTCTATTATTTCGGGAACGTGTCCGTTGGAAACGGAAGGGATCTCACGGTTGAGGACGTCCGCGGGCTCGGAGCCAGTGCCGTGGTCTTTTCGATCGGCGCGCAGGGAACGAAAGCCATCGGAGTGGAGGGAGACAACGCCAAGGGAGTCTTTCACGCAAAAGACGTGGTCTACCATTTCAATCGATTGCCCGGCTTCGGCGACCGCCCCTTCGATATGGGGCAGCATGTGGCCGTGATCGGCGCAGGCGACGTGATGGTCGATATTGCCCACTGGCTGACTCGCTACAAGAAAGTCGAGCGGGTCACGGCCATCGTGCGACGAGGCCCTGTCGAGCGGAAATATAATCCGAAAGAGATTCGAGCAGTCTGCGCGAACATGGACATCGACGGAATCAAGAAAGAGTTCCAGCGTATTAAGGATCGGATGGCTGCGGTAGGGCAGAAGGCCGATGACGTCCTAAAAGGCCTTACGGATGAATTTACCAAGTGCGAGCCGAAGGTCAGTGATACGAAGATGGGCTTCAAATTCCTGGCCTCTCCAAAGCGAATTCTTGTGGATGCCAACAACCGCGTGCGTGCACTTGAAATGGAAGACAACAAGCTCGATCCCAAGGGCGAGGATACGGTCGCGGTCGGGCTGAAACAATATTACGAATTCCCATGCGACAGCGTGATCTTCGCGGTCGGCGACAAGGTCGACGAGACCGTCGGCCTGCCATACAAGGGTGGCCTATTCGTCACGAACCCCAACAAGACCGGCAACGATCCCGATGACGCGCTTTTTCAAGCCTACGATGAAACGACAGGAAAAGTGGTTGAGGGCGTATTCCTCGCAGGGTGGGCCCGAAAAGCCAGCGAAGGTCTTGTCGGTATTGCGAAGCGTGACGGCGACTGGTGTGCCGAAGTCGTCACGCGCTATTTGGCGACAAGCAGACCGGGCAGCGAGGCGAGAGCCGTGCTTGACAAGCTGCACACGATCCTCAAATCGCGCAAGTCCCATCCGGTGGATGCGAAGGGACTCAAGGCTCTCGAAGCAATGGAGAAGACGCACAAGGGATCAACAGATTGTATCGGGGAATTTAAGTACGCCAGCAATCAGGAGATGATCGGGCTCATCGAACGGGGCAAGGCATAGCACGAAGCGTCGGATTCAGCCGTCACCCCACTTCAGCTTCTCCCGCAACACGCCATAATATTGGGTCTCGGGAAATCGGATCAGTCTGGTTCGGTGTTCGGAGATCTTTATTTCGATCGCATCCCCCTGCGAAATTGCCACCCCAACCTGTCCATCCAAAGTCGCCATCGCGCCATCGTCCTTGCTGGTCAAGGTCACATCGATCTCCGCATTACCCGGGACGATCAACGGGCGATGTGTCAGCGTATGGGGGCAGATGGGCGTCAACATCAACGAATGGACGGCCGGATTCACGATGGGACCCCCAGCCGAAAGCGAATAGGCGGTCGATCCTGTCGGACTGCTGACGATCAGACCATCGCCGCGTAAGTTCGTGACGAACCGTCCTTCTATGGAAATCTTCAATTCGATCATGCGGGCCAGCGTACCTTTGCTGATTACCACGTCGTTGAGCACCACCCCCTGCGCAACGGTTTCACCATGCCGATGCACATGAGTCTTCAGCATCAACCGCTCGTCGATCACAAATTCGTTGGCAAAAACCCGCTCAAGCGAGGGATACAAATTCTCCAACTGAACTTCGGTCAAGAATCCGAGGCCGCCCATGTTGACGCCTAAGATGGGTATGCCTCGCTCCCCAGCAAGCCGGGCTGCATTGAGCATCGTCCCGTCGCCACCCAATACGAGCAACATCCCCGCTTGGCTGGCCAACTGGGTTTTTTGCACGCCGCTCTGTTCGCTAAGCAGACTCGCCGAGGTCGTATCGAGAATGACATCGATGTTCCGAGTCCTCAACCAGGCGACCACGGCTTGGAGCGTGGTCTTGACTTCTGGAAATTTAGGCTTAGTGAGAATACCGATGCTTTTAGTCTTCATGTGCCGTCACGATCATTCTCCGGAGAGGCAGCGAAAGGTGCGGGATTCTATCGGGAGGGTTCTTTTGAAGTCAACGAATGTGGACCGGTTCAACCAGCTGAATATTGGCATTCCATCCTATACCACTTTTGCCGTTGTGCGATTCTCTCATAGCCTTGACAGTGGATACCCTTCTAGTTAGAATTAGGTTAGATTTTTCCAGAGGTTTGCTCGCAGGAACCTCGTAATCGCCCGATCAAAAGGAGGCAGGATGTTCGAACGATTCACGGATAAGGGTCGGAAGATCATCATCCTGGCGCGGGAAGAGGCCGAGCGTCATCAAAATGACTATCTCGGAACGGAGCACCTCGTCCTGGCTATCCTCCGCGAGTCCGACGGAATCGCCCTCATGATCCTCAAGAAAATGGGGCTCTCCACCGAACAGATCCGCTTAGAAATTGAGCGGAATCTCCCGGGTGGGGGAACCACAATGACTTTCGGCGAAATTCCCTTCAGCCCCCGGGTCAAGAAAGTCATCGAGTACGGGGTTGAAGAAGCCCGTCTCTTGGGACACAACCACATCGGGAGCGAACATCTCCTACTGGGTCTCCTCCGGGAAGAGGAGGGGATCGGCGGAAAGATTCTCAGAAGCTTGGGTGCGAATCTCCTGACCGCTCGGCAACTCACAGTGACGTTCCTGCGGAAGTCCGCCCCGCGTGAGCGCGACCGGAAGAGCAATACGCCGGCTCTCGACGAATTCGGACGCGACCTGACGCAGATGGCACAAGAGGGGCAGCTCGATCCCGTCATTGGACGAGCCGACGAAATCGAGCGTGTGCTCCAGATTCTGAGCCGCCGTACCAAGAATAACCCGGTATTGATCGGAGAATCCGGCGTCGGCAAGACCGCCATTGTTGAAGGACTGGCGCAGCGCATCATTCAGTCTGAAGTTCCGGATAATCTCTTATCGCGCCGGGTGATTGCCCTCGATCTGGGCTCGCTTGTGGCCGGCACCAAGTATCGCGGCCAGTTCGAAGAACGCCTGAAGGTTGTGATGAAAGAGATCGTCCAGGCCGGGAACATCATCATCTTCATCGATGAGTTGCACACATTGGTAGGCGCTGGAGCAGCTGAAGGCTCCATTGATGCCTCCAACATGTTGAAGCCTGCGTTATCGCGCGGGGAGATCCAATGCATCGGAGCGACCACGCTCGACGAGTATCGCAAGCATATCGAGAAAGACGGCGCCTTGAAGAGACGGTTCCAACCGATCCATGTACAGCCGCCGAGTCTCGATGAGACCGTACGGATCATCCAAGGGTTGCGGGATCGCTACGAGGAACACCATGGCGTTGAAATCACGGAGGACGCGATCGTCGAAGCCGTCAAGCTGTCCGATCGCTACATTACGGACCGTTTCCTGCCGGATAAGGCTATCGACTTGATCGACGAAACCGGCTCGCGCGCCAAACTCCAGACCTACGCTTTGCCGCCTGAATTGAAGGCCATGGAGCAGGAGTTGAAAAAAGTGTCGCGGGAAAAGGAGACGGCGATCTCGATGCAGAATTTCGAGGAGGCCGTCCGCCATCGTGAAGAAGAAGAACGGTTGCGGAAGTTGCTCGATGAATCCAAGCGCGACTGGAAGAAGAACCAGGAAAAGAACAAGCCGACCATCGGCAAGGAAGACGTGGCCTATGTCGTGTCGAAGATGACCGGCATTCCGCTCTTCAAGCTGGAAGAAGAAGAATCCAACAAGCTCTTGCGCATGGAAGATTTTCTTCACAAGCGTGTCGTCGGTCAGAACGAGGCCATTTCTGCCGTGGCCCGTGCCATTCGCCGGTCTCGCGCCGGCCTGAAGGAAGCGAAGAAGCCTATCGGCTCCTTTATCTTCCTCGGTCCGACCGGGGTTGGAAAAACCGAGCTGGCGAGAACGCTGGCCGAGTTCCTCTTCAACAGCGAAGATGCGCTCATTCGGATCGATATGTCCGAGTATCAGGAAAAATTCACCAGTTCACGGCTCTTCGGCGCCCCTCCCGGCTACGTGGGCTACGAAGAGGGCGGGCAACTAACCGAACGGGTTCGCCGACGGCCCTATTCGGTGGTTCTCTTCGACGAAATCGAAAAAGCCCATCCGGATGTGTTCAATCTGCTCTTGCAGGTCTTGGATGACGGCGTGTTGACCGACAGCCTAGGACGGAAGGTCGACTTCAAGAACACTGTTGTGATCATGACGTCTAATATCGGGACAAAGCTGATTCAGAAGGGCGTGTCGCTTGGGTTCCAGAGCACCGAAATCGAGCAAGATCGCCACAAGAAAGAGGAAGTATTGGGAGAACTCCGGCGTTCGTTCAGCCCGGAATTTTTGAACCGAGTCGACGAGATTGTGGTCTTCCACCAACTGGACAAGGCCCATCTCTTCAACATCCTCGACATCCTGTTACGCGAACTCAACGGTCGCTTGCTGGACAAGGGCGTCGAGATCGAGGTCGACGACGAAGTGAAACAGTGGCTGATCAAAGAAGGCTATGAGCCGCTCTATGGAGCGCGCCCGATGCGCAGGACCATTCAACGCGCCATCGGAGATCCGCTGTCCGAAGAGCTGATCAAGGGCCGGTTCAAGGAGAGCCGTAAAATCAAAGTGGTTCTCCGGGACGGCGCCCCCGCGTTTATCGAACAGGAGGCTATGGCTGGCGTCTAATGGCCAAGCCACGACCGACCTCTTTTGACGCGCAGCGTAAACGATCGTGACACGGCCCTTGTGGTGCAAGATCCGCAAGGGTCGTGTTGTTTTTTGATCCAATGACACAGGTGATATGACCGCCTCGCGACAACGACTTACCCCCTCCTGGATTCCTGGCCCTCTTCTGGGCATTGAAACATCGTGCGATGAAACGGCGGCAGCTGTGCTCGCAGCCGACGGAACCGTCCTCTCCAATATTATCGCCTCGCAGGATGCTGTCCATCAACGTTTCGGTGGTGTAGTCCCGGAATTGGCCTCGCGTGCCCATGTCGAAACCGTGGAAGCGGTGGCCACCACAGCCGTAGAAACGGCTGGGGTAACATGGAAGGACCTCGCTGGGCTTACCGTCACACAGGGACCTGGGCTCGCCGGAGCATTGATCGTGGGAGTGAACTATGCCAAAGCCCTGGCCTATGCCTTGAGTATCCCGGTCGCAGGAGTCAGCCACCTTGAAGGACATATGGCCTCTGCCTGGTTGGACAATCCTTCATTTCCGTTACCCTGCGTGGTGCTGGTCGTCTCGGGTGGACACACCCATCTGTATCGAAAGGACCGCCTCGGCGACTGCACGCTGCTCGGCTGTACGAGAGACGACGCGGCAGGGGAAGCCTTCGATAAAGGGGCCCAAATGCTTGGGCTGGGTTTCCCGGGTGGGCCTGCTCTGGATCGACTGGCACACAAAGGCAATCCGTCAGCAATCGCCTTTCCACGTTCCTACCTCAAGAGGGAGAGCCTGGACTTTAGTTTCAGTGGATTAAAAACGGCTTTGCTCTATAAACTTCAACAGATGCATGAAGATGATCAGGTGAATCAAGCCCCGGACCTCGCAGCAGGCTACCAAGAAGCGATCGTGGCCGTGCTCGTCCATAAAGCCTTTGCTGCGGTTGCCGCCTCTGGTGCACGCGCTTTGGCTGTCGTGGGCGGTGTGTCGGCAAACTCCCGACTTCGAACGCTACTTCATGCGCGAGCCGCCTCGGAAGGTATTGCCTTGAGTATTCCTCCGCTGGTCTATTGCACCGACAACGCCGCCATGATCGCTGCGGCAGGACGACAATCGCTGTTGGCAGGACAGCGTCTTTCACTGAACGCTGATGCGCAGGCCTCGTTTGACTCACCTTACCTGTGTACGACGTGAGCTTTTGTAGAGAATAAGGGGAGGACGACCCATTCCCGGCATCCACGGACAGATCACAGGTCTTCGCGCCAGTCAGTTAGCTGCGATCGAACGGCTCTTTCGCCGCCGCGTCGCTCATGACAAGGTGCTTTCTCCTGAACTGGCCCGAACCATGTGCCAGCTCTCTCAGGACGTCCGTAGACCCATCTGCGTCCTGTTGACCAGACGAGGGCAAGTCGAGGAAATCATCGTGGGGACAGATCTCACGCTGTCTCCGACCACTCTGGCAAAGTTCCGCGCCGGTTCCAGATCCTTGCGTGGCCTTCGACTGCTGAGAACACAACTACACGATCAGCCGCTGAGTCAGGAGTCCTTGACGGATCTGGCCTACCTCCGTTTAGATCTCATTGGCGTGCTTTCTGTGACAGCCGATGGACATCCGGGTAACCTCTACCTCGCGTATCTCCTCCCGCCAAGCAAGACTGGTCAGCTGTGTCGCATCCTCAAGGCCACGCCGTTCCACCAATGTACGATAGCGTTCGATCAATTCATCGAAGAACTCGAAGCGGAGATGCAGGTGGCGCTTGGAACCCACTCAGTCGGTCGAGGAGGGGAGTCGGCGATTTTAGTCAGCGCCTCCTCTCGAAGTCGAGCCGAACAGGAAGACCGGCTGGTCGAGCTATCGGAGCTCGCGACCTCAGCCGGGGTCACCGTCATCGATCGTCTAGTCCAGCGGACGCAGGACGGCCATCAACGCTATCTGTTGGGAAGCGGGAAACTGAAGGATGTCCTGATCCAGACGTTGCACAAGGGCGCCGATATGGTGATCTTGGACCAGACACTATCTCCTGCCCAATCGCGTGCCATTTCAGAGATGACGGATATCAAGGTCATCGACCGCACCCAGCTTATTTTGGATATCTTTGCCCGCCGTGCCCATAGCCGGGAAGGGAAGGTACAGGTCGAGTTAGCTCAGCTGCACTACCTGCTGCCCCGACTCTCCGGCAAGAGCACACACCTGTCACGCCTCGGCGGCGGTATCGGGACAAGAGGACCGGGTGAAACGAAATTGGAAACAGACCGGCGTCGGATCAGAGACCGTATCACGCATCTGGAGCGGGAACTGCACCAATTTGCCCGTCACCAGGACCAGCGTCGAGCCCGGCGCACGAGGCACGGCTTGCCGGTCCTTTCACTGGTCGGCTACACCAACGCGGGAAAATCGACGCTCCTGAACGTGCTCACAAAGAGCCATGTGTCGGCAGAAGATCGCGTCTTTGAAACACTCGACACCACCAGCCGCAGGCTCCGGTTTCCACAGGACAGAGAAGTTATCGTGACGGATACCGTCGGGTTTATCCGGGAGCTTCCCCAAGAACTCGTCGGAGCGTTCCGAACCACGCTGGAGGAGTTACGCGATGCCGACCTGCTGGTCCACGTCGTCGATGCCAGCGCTGCGGATGTCGACGTCCAAATTTCCACCGTTGTGACCATCCTTCAAGAGTTGAATCTGCACGCGATTCCACGGGTACTCGTATTCAATAAATGCGACCGGATTCCGCAGGCTGTCGCAGAACTCATATGCCGCCGCTACCGTGCCATCGGCTTGTCAGCCCTGCAGCCGGAGACCTTGCATCCGTTGATTCACCATCTTGAAACACGGCTGGCCGAGTTGCTTCCGACGGACACAACACCAACCACGTCGGCCGCATCGACGCTTACCCTTGCATCTCGCTCGTAACCGCTGCACAATCCGTCCGCACGGTGCCATCCCATGAGCACGCGACTTGCCTCCATCGCCTCTCGTCAGAAGCGGATTATTCAGATTGCCGCGGCACTCCAACGTGCCATGCCCCAGCCAGCCATGGAACTCGATCACCGTTCGCCCTGGGAACTCCTTGTCGCCACGATCCTCTCCGCCCAATGTACCGATCAGCGCGTCAATCAAGTGACACCCGCATTGTTCCAACGCTATCGCACGCCGGTAGACTACGCCACCGCCAAACTGCCGGAGGTCGAGCGGCTCATTCACTCCACCGGCTTCTTCAAAAACAAAGCCAAACATCTCGTCGCCTGCGGCAAAGCGGTCGTGGAGCGATTCCACGGGCAGGTTCCCGATCACATGGATGATCTGGTGACACTCCCCGGCGTGGGGAGAAAAACGGCCAATGTGATTTTGAGCAACGCCTTCGGCAAGCCGGGCATCGTTGTCGATACCCATGTCAAACGGGTGGCCAATCGGCTTGGCCTCACCGCCTCGAACAATCCGGACAAGATCGAAACTGATCTGCAACGTCTCCTTCCCGAAGCGAAATGGGCCGCCGTCTCGCAACGGCTCCTTCTACACGGCCGCTATGTGTGTCTCGCACGAACACCGCAGTGTGCGCGTTGTTCCATCTACGAGCATTGTCCCTCCAATGAGAAAGGCCCACGATGATCCAGAGCATGACAGGCTTCGGTCGACGACAAGCGCCGTGGCAGGACGGCTCGATCACGGTCGAACTGCGAGCCGTCAACCACCGATTTCTGGAAGTTGCCTGCCGGCTCCCGCGGTCGCTCAATGCCCTCGAAGAGCCCTTGAAGAAGGCCATCCAACAGCGCTGTCTGCGCGGACGGGTCGACCTGACCGTAACCGTGCAGGGCGGGAAGGGGCGTACCGGGATGGTCAACCTTGACCAGGGGCTCGCAAAGCAGTACCATCAGACCCTCCGCACTTTGAAGAAATCCCTGAAGTTGAGCGGCTCCATCGACCTTTCGCTCATCGCCGGACTCCGCGACGTCCTGATCGTATCGGATCAGCCGCCTGACGATCCGAAATTGACGAAACTGGCCCACACTCTGGCCATGCAGGCGTTGACCGATCTTGAGGCCATGCGGAAGCGGGAGGGTGCTGCGCTGGCTGGAGATATGCGTGCGCGAATCCGGTTGATTCGGGATCATGAGGCCTTGGTAGCGGCTCGGATCCCTTTGGTAGCTCAAGAAATCTTCGATCGCATGAAAACGCGGGTAGAAAAACTAGTAGGAGCAGACACCCCTGACCAAGCCAAGCTTCACCAAGAGTTGGCCGTCTATGCAGATCGCGGCGACATTACGGAAGAAATAGTCAGATTGGACTCGCATATGGTACAGTTTGAGCAGACCCTCAACTGCGCGGAATCCGTGGGTAAAACCCTGGATTTCCTACTGCAGGAAATGGGGCGAGAGGTGAATACGATCGGCTCGAAAGCGAACGATGCAGCCATCGCCGTTCACGTGGTCCAGATGAAGGCTGAATTGGAACGAATCCGCGAACAGGTCCAGAACGTCGCATGACCACCGCCACCACCAGGACCTCGGTTTCGGCAACCACCGCCGCACAGCCCTCGACGGACCGACGAGGCATTCTCTTCATTATTTCCGCACCGTCCGGGACCGGGAAAACGACATTGTGCAAACAGATCGTCGCCGATATCCCTGGATTGTGGCACTCCGTATCCTATACGACCCGAAAGCCACGCGCCGGGGAAACACATGGGTTAGAGTACTTCTTTACGGACGAACATCAGTTTCAAGCGATGGTCGAACGGAACGAGTTCATCGAATTCGCCCACGTCTACGGCAATTGGTACGGCACCCCGCGCAAAGCCGTGATGGACAAGATCGAGCAGGGGATCGACGTGTTGTTGGAAATCGACGTGCAAGGAGCAATGACCGTCAAGAAAAAATTCCAGGATGCCGTCTACATTTTCATTCTGCCTCCCTCGCTTGAGGTCCTTCGCGAACGCCTCCAGAACCGCGCCTCCGACTCAAAGGAAGACATTCAGCGGCGCCTCTTAAAAGTCAAAGAAGAAGTGTGGAGTTTCCGTGAATACCACTACATCGTGCGAAACGACGATCTGGCTCAATCTCGTCGGGAGTTGGAAACCATCTTTATCGCGGAACGTCTGAAAACCGCCCGCCTAAATATGGCCTGGCTTGAGCAGAATTTTATCTTGGAGAAAGAGTCGAAACCCGGAGATCGTACAGGATCTCCTCACACCGAAGGGAGCAGAGAGTCCAATGGTTAATATGTTGAATCTATTACCGCAGTATACGCCCGACGAGTTCGATTCGCGTCACCGATTGGTGATCATCGCCGCCCAGCGAGCCAAGCACATCTTGCAAGGCTCGAAGCCACACGGCACCCCTCGCTTCACCAAGGAAACCACCGTCGGCCTGGACGAAGTCCTGCGCGGGGAAGTGAAGTACCTCATCGGCAAGGATGCGCGCGATGCGATGAAGGAAGCCAAACGCGGACGGGAAGGCGAAACCGAGCGCATCGCCATGATGACCGGAGACGATGCCAAAGAGATCAAAAAAGAACTCAGCAACTACGTTGACGATACCCCGAAAGCCCCCGTGGCGGAGGGCGAGGAGTAGCGAGTGACGAGGGCGATCTCAACAGGGCCCACGCTGGTCGGCAAACGCATCGTGCTCGGCGTGACCGGCAGCATCGCCGTCTACAAAGCGGTCGGTCTGCTGCGGGCCTTGGTTCGTGAAGGGGCAACCGTGCATGTGGTGATGACCCAGTCCGCCATGAAATTCGTCACGCCGCTGACGTTCGAAGTCCTCTCGGGACGTTCGGTCTCGACCGATCTGTTCGAAACCCATCAGGAAATGAAACACCTGTCCTTGCCGGAAAAGGCTGATGCCGTCGTCATCGCACCGGCCACGGCCAATTTTCTCGCGAAGGCTGCGCTGGGATTGGGCGACGATCTACTTTCCACGATGCTGTTGACGGCCCAATGCCCACTGCTGATAGCACCGGCCATGGATGGAGGCATGTGGACACATCCGACCGTCACAGAACACGTCCGGACTCTGCGCGGCAGAGGCACGGTGGTGCTCGATCCAGAAGAGGGTCCGCTGGCTTCCGGTCGAATCGGTCAGGGCCGACTAGCGGAGGAAGCGACGATCCTCGAAGCCCTGCGGAACACAATTGCTCCACGGCAGGACTGGCGTGGCCACAGTATGCTCGTCTCGGCAGGTCCCACGCAGGAGCCGATCGATCCCGTTCGGTTCATTTCGAATCGGTCATCGGGCAAGATGGGCTACGCGCTGGCTGAGGCGGCCCAGGCCAGAGGTGCCCAGGTGGTGTTGGTTTCCGGCCCGACCGCGTTGCCGGCGCCACAGGCAGTCGAGGTGATCTCCGTCAACACGGCCGAAGAAATGGCCAAAGCGCTCACCACACGCTTGTCCTGGTCCACCGTAGTGATCATGGCTGCAGCTGTCGCGGACTTCCGGCCCAAACAGGCCGCATCTCAGAAACTCAAAAAACAGGGACGGACAGAGACCAGCCTCGATCTGGAACGCACCACCGACATTCTGGCCACGCTCTCGGCACAACGGACGTCCCAACTTCTCGTTGGTTTTGCCGCTGAAACCAACGACTTGGTGCGACATGCACAAGAGAAGTTGATTGCGAAGGGGCTCGATCTGATCGTGGCAAACGATGTCACGCAAACAGGGACGGGGTTTGGGAGCGACCATAATACTGCCACGATCATCGACCGTGAGGGCGCCGTCCTCGAGTTACCGCTGATGTCTAAGCGCGAGCTGGCCGACAAGATTCTCGACAAAGCCCGCGGGCTGTTTCAAGCAAGATCGACTCGCATTCCAGGCCACGCACTGAGAGGAGGGTCACAGCATGGCTCTTCGTAAAAATGCCGCCAGCGCCATGGAAATCGACCGCCTCGCCACGCAGCTTGCGAAAGACCCCCATTCCAAAGTCTTTATGCCTCTGTCCGAGGAGTATGGAAAAGCCGGCATGTGGCAGGAGGCCGCCGCCGTCCTCGAAGATGGACTGAAATATTATCCCGGTTTCATCACGGCCATGGTTGCATTAGGCCGGGCCTACGACCAGATGGGTCAGACGACGAAGGCCAAAGCCATTCTCGAAGAAGCGGTGAAACTGAGCCCGGAAAATTTGCGCGCGCACCGCACCTTGGTGAAGATTTACTCATCTCAAGGCCTGAAAGATGAGGCCCTTCGGTCATGCGCAGTTATCCTAGATATCAATCCCTTCGATGAAGAGGCACAATCGGCTCGTGCCGCGCTCGGCGCACCGGCAAAACCTGAGCCGACCGCCACACACAAACCGGCACCGCCTCACGCGAAGCCGACCACTGAAGTTCCTCCGGCGTTCAAAGGAACCAGGGCTATCAGTGCGGTGGAGGGCAGCAGCACGCCCGAGCCTCCAGAACCGGTGAGGACCCCGGCAATCTCGGTACATCCCCACGATCTAGCCGCCATGGAGGAACCAGAGACGGCGCCGGAGGTACCGGGCCAGGACCATGTCGAGGAGCCAA
>JBKJWE010000447.1:0-2993 GCA_046717045.1 Nitrospiraceae bacterium
CCCACGAGCTGCTAAGGCTTTGGCAAACCGCCTCAAATCCCGTTGGGGACACCAACACTAGCATCCTCTTGTCCCACGCCACGCGCATCGTCCACAGTTCCGTTGAGTTTTGTTCCTAAGCTGGATACACTGTTTCCATCGATTGTGCCGGTCCTGTCCTCTCACAGGTCGATGGCGAGGAGGGGTATATGCGCGGATGCCGAAATATAGCACGCATCGGAGCGGCACTGCTCATGGGGGTATTCGCATTCGTGTCGGCAGAACCGCAGGCTGCTACAGATGGGAAGGCACCCTCGCTTGAGACCATGAAAGGGCAAGATGGCGCCGCCATGGTACTCATTCCGGCTGGTCCTTTTACGATGGGAAGTAACGACGGGCTTCCGAACGAGCGCCCGGAAAAGAATGTCGCGCTGGATGCTTACTCTATCGATCAGTACGAAGTCACTTTGAATCTCTATCGCAAGTTTTTGGAAGCGGCGAAGTACGATTCTCCGCCGACATGGGATGACGAAGCAGCGACGACCGTCGGGGATCGGCCGGCTATCGGAATGAAATGGGCAGACGCCGCGGCCTACTGCAAGTGGGCAGGAAAACGGCTGCCGACCGAAGCCGAATGGGAGAAGGCGGCGCGTGGGACCGATGGGCGTCGGTATCCGTGGGGACATATGCAGCCGTTTGTCGATATCGCCAACTACAATCGTGGGCTCTGGGTCAGCGAAGCCATCACGCTGGTGGCGGTGACAAGCGGTCTGGAAGGTATGAGCGTCCGCCATGGTCTTAAGGAAGGCGGGAAGAGTCCATTCGGGTTGGCGCACATGGCGGGGAACGTCTCAGAATGGGTGGCTGATTGGTATGACCGTGAGTACTATCAGAAGGGTCCCGAGAAGAACCCGACAGGGCCGCAGACAGGCGAAAAGCGTGTCTTGCGAGGAGGGTCGTGGGCAGATCTGCCGGCGGCGATCCGTGTCACGGCCAGGTTTTCAGCTGAACCGGATTTCGAGGATCGGACGATTGGCTTCCGTTGTGCCAAAACAACCGTAAAGTGACCGCATCGCTTATCCTGTTTTTCGAGGCGATAGTGCCCTCCTGCCGCGTACTTCAATTGAAACGGCCTCATCATTCCTCTCAGCCATCTTGTGGTTTACGACATGTCTGATCGATCCGTCACGGCGTTGGTGCTGGCAGTGATGTGCGCCGGTTTGCTGTGGGCGCTCTATTCGGCTGAAACCTCCCCGCCGACGTCGGTACCGCCGGCAGGGCGACTTGTATCAGTCGTCCCGGAGATGGTTCCGCTCGTGACGGGAGACGAACCGATTACGGCCATCTTCACCAAGGCTGGTTGCTCGGTCTGCCATACGATTCCGGGTATTGCTGGCGCCGACGGGCGTGTGGGGCCACCGCTCTTCATCGGAACGACCGGCTCGGATCGGTTACGCGATCCGACCTACCGTGGTCACGCGGGCACAGTACACGAATATGTGATCGAATCCGTCGTCGAGCCCGGCCTGTTCGTTGTTCCAGGATATCCGGCTGGCACGATGCCGACCTGGTATGGCGCCAAGCTTAGCGCGCTCGCACTGGAAAAGATTGCTGCGTATCTTGAACAGCAGCGGGGGATGTCGACTCCGTGAGAGGCAGGGTGGGTGTTCTGGAATGACGCCACATGATCGTCGAGTCTGAAAATGCGCGCGGGAGGGGAGGTTATTTCTTTCGGAACGGCATCACATTCGCCGAGGCTCCTCCGCCTTGAATCTTGAAGGCACTATCCTGGGGATTGCCGGGGTTCTTATCAAGGAGCGCGTTGATCGCATCGTCTCCTCTGAGTCCTTCGATCTTGATCTTCAGTCGGAGATTGTTCGCGCTATCGGCGTTGATGAGGGCCTGTTCGAGCGAGATCTTTTCATCCTTGTATAAATGGAACAGTACGTGGTCGAAGGTCTGACAGCCCTCCTCCACGCCTTGTTCCATCGCCTCTTTGAGCGTATCCACTTCGGCCTTCTTGATCAGGTCTTTGATGCGTGGCGTGTCGAGCATGATTTCCAATGCGGGCACGCGCTTCCCGTCGACCGATGGGATCAACCGTTGCGAGATGATGGCTCGCAGATTCAGCGAGAGCTGCAGATAAATCTGCGCATGTCGCTCGACCGGGAAGAAGTTCATAATGCGCTCGATCGCCTGGTTCGCATTGTTCGAGTGGAGGGTGCCGATGCAGAGGTGGCCGGTTTCAGCGAAGGTAATAGCGGCCTCCATGGTCTCGGTGTCTCGGATTTCGCCGATGAGGATAACGTCCGGTGCCTGGCGCAGCGTATTCTTCAGCGCGTTCTGGAACGAGAGGGTATCAAATCCCACCTCGCGCTGCGTGATGAGCGACTTCTTGTGATTGTGCACGAACTCGATCGGATCCTCGACCGTCACGATGTGGCCGGGATGGATGGAATTCCGGTGGTCGATCATGGCGGCGAGGCTTGTGGATTTTCCTGAGCCGGTGGCGCCGACGACGAGGACCAGGCCTCGTTTGGTCATGGCAATGTCTTTGATGATCGGCGGGAGTCGCAGGTCTTCCACGGTCTGGATTTCGGCTTTGATATGTCGGAACACGAGACCAACGTTGCCTCGCTGCCGGAAAATGTTCACACGGAAACGTCCGAGCTCCTTGTAGTAGAGGGCCAGGTTCATTTCCATTTTTTCTTCGAATTCTCCGCGCTGCTGGCCGCGCATCAAGGCAAGCGCGAGGGCTTCCAGCTGTTCGTTGGTGAAGGGCGGGGCGTTGGTCGCTTGCGTCGATCCGTGCACGCGGTAGGCCGGCGGCGAATCGACCGTCAGGTAAAGGTCCGAGGCTTCCTGATCCACCATCACTTTCAACAGCGTACGAACGTCCATGTTTCCCCTCGCGTGCGTGACTGTCTGAAATTACGCCGCTCCGCCGGCGGCGGAGTTGAACAGATTGGGATTCATGCTGCGTGACTGCGCTTCCCCTTTGGTGACTATACCGC
>JBKJWE010000448.1:0-6055 GCA_046717045.1 Nitrospiraceae bacterium
TCTGCTCAACCGACATCTCGCCTTCCCAGTAGAGCATACGATGGCAATAGGGGCAGGTGTGCAGGTCCTGTGAGCGTTTGACTTCGGCAATCAACTGCGGGGGAATTTGGAGGCGACAGCCCGAGCACATTCCCTCTCGGATGGCCGCGAGCGCTTGATCTTTTCGAGCGGTCTTGAGTTTCGTGTATCGCTCCAGGAGACTCTTGTCCACGTGCGTTGCGTGTTCTCGATACTGCTGCTCGAGATCCGCCAACTCCGCTGAGAGCGCCCGCTCCTGCTCTTCGAGCACCTGTTTTTTCTGCGCACACGTCTTCTCGTTCGCCTTCACTTGCTCTTGGGCCTCTTTCTGCGTGCGTTGGACTTGGTCGATTTTTTCCATCGCCAGGAGAATGCGTTCCTCAATCTCGCCCTTCTTCTTGTTGGATACGTCAATCTCGAAGAGGTGCGCCTGATATTCCTTATTGGTCTTGAGTTGGGAGAGATGGGATTTCATCTTCTCCGTCTGCGCCTCATGTGCCTCAAGATCCTTTTCGTGTGAACGCCGTTCTTTTACCAAGGCGTCCACAGACCCGGTCGCGTCCTGGAGGCGCTGCCGGGCCTCTTGAAGCGGCGCTTCGACAGCCTGTATTCGTTGGGGAATCTTGCGCCGTTGGTCGTTGATCTCCATGATTCGGAGATCGAGTTTCTGCAGTTCGATAAGGGGGGAAAGATTCTGGTTCAATGCACTCCTACGAGCAGGATGTTAAAACGTCAACTGGTTTCGTTCTCACGTTGCGCGGCTGGTGGGCCCACTAGGACTCGAACCTAGGACCAGCTGATTATGAGTCAGCCGCTCTGACCACCTGAGCTATGGGCCCAGTAGGGGGGATAAACAGCTCGCCGACGTCGTTCTCGCATCGCTCAACCTCTTGACGTACGAAACAGAGTACGTCTCAGACTTTCGCTCGCTGCGGCCTTGCCCGCAAGCTGTTTGAACCTCCCCAGGGCTATCTTGGCCGATTTTAGGCTGCCCAGAAGACGGAGTCAAATCGCGCGGCTCACAGCCCTTCCACAAAGCTGCGCAGTTTTTTGCTTCGACTTGGATGGCGCAGCTTGCGCAACGCCTTGGCTTCGATCTGTCGAATCCGCTCTCTGGTGACTTCGAAATCCTGACCGACTTCTTCCAACGTGTGGTCGGTGGCTTCACCGATGCCGAACCGCTTGCGCAAGACTTTTTCCTCGCGCGGCGTGAGGGTTTCCAGCGCGCTGTTGATCTGACGCTGCAGATCGTAGCGTATCGCCGCTTCCAGCGGCGAGATGGCCTTTTTGTCCTCGATGAAGTCGCCCAAGTGACTGTCTTCCTCTTCGCCAATCGGTGTTTCGAGCGAAATCGGTTCGCGCGCGATCTTCAAGATCTTTCGCACCTTATCGAGCGGGAGATCCATGCGCTCGGCGATTTCTTCCGGGGTCGGTTCACGTCCTAATTTCTGCACCAGGTGCCGGGACGTCCGGATCAGCTTGTTAATCGTCTCGATCATATGGACGGGAATACGAATCGTCCTGGCTTGATCGGCGATGGCACGGGTGATCGCCTGGCGAATCCACCAGGTCGCATAGGTGCTGAACTTGTACCCGCGCTTGTATTCGAACTTATCCACGGCCTTCATGAGGCCAATATTGCCTTCCTGAATCAGGTCCAGAAACTGCAGACCGCGGTTCGTATATTTCTTGGCGATGCTGACCACAAGGCGAAGATTGGCCTCCACCAACTCGGCCTTCCCTCGCTTGACCTTTTCCTCGGCGACATCCAGATGTTTGACCGCGTCCTTAATCTCCTCGGACGAGACGAGCGCTTCCTCGGTCTCCAGCTGACGGATGCGGGCCTTGGCGCCCTGATAGATCTTGCGGATGTCCAAAAGAGTATCTTCTGAACAGCCGGCCTTGCGCTTCACGGCGAGAAATTCTTTGCGGCCACGGCACATTTTCTTGAGCGCTTCGGCCCCTGCCTCGCCGCTGATGCCCAACCGGCGCTGGCAACTGACGATTTCGCGTTCCGATGTCCGGATCTGGATAGCCAGATCGCGCACCCGCTGCACCATCCGATCTTTCAGCACCCCGTGCAGGTTGACCGCTTCCATCTTATCCACGACCTGCTCGCGGATCGTGTCGATCTGCCTCTTGATTTTCTTCTGCTTCGCCGGATCGCTGTTGGCCTGGCGGGACTTTTCGTAGAGGCTTTTGAGCGAGGTCGAGATCTTCCGAACCGAATTCAACCCCTCGAGCGTCTTCAGCCGAAGTTCTTCGTAGTCTTTCTCGACTTCCTCTTCTTCAAACTCTTCCTCGGTTTCGACGATCGGGACGATTTCACGGACATCGATCTTCCCGTTTTTGAGTTGATCGCGTAATGTGAGCACGAACTCGATCGTCATCGGCATCCCGTAGATGACCGATGCAATGTCGCGCTTACCCTCTTCGATGCGCTTGGCGATCTCGATTTCACCTTCGCGGCTCAGCAGCGCCACACTCCCCATCTCTTTGAGATAGAGCCGCACAGGATCGTCGGTTCGGCTGAGCGCCCCCGGGGTTAAATCGATCTCCTTCTCGTTCTCCTCACTCGCTTCGACCTCTTCGGCCTCTTCCCCGCCTTCTTCCTGCTCACCACGCGCCTTCTGCGTCCGTTCACTCCCCTCGGGCGCATCGACGATCTCGATGTCCATTTCACCGAACATCGTCATGATGCTGCCGAACTGCTCGGACGACACGACTTCGGCCGGCAACGTGCTGTTCAATTCGTCGTAGGTCAGGAACCCTTTTTCTTTCCCGATCGAAATCAGTTTCTTGACCTCGACGAGTAACTCTTGTTTCGGCATGACTACTCCTTCACCAAAGACAACACCGGGGTCGAGGACCGACCCGCTTTCTGTATCTGCAATTCATTCACTTGGGCATTCAGCGCCCGCGCGTCGTCGGCGCGACCCTCTCGTTCAGCCGCTTTGAGCTGCACGATCAACTCGCGCATCGCCGCTTCGGCCCGCTTCCGGTCCAGCGTGTCCAAACAACCTGCCACATGGGCCTTCACATCGTCGAAATGGTCTTCCCGCATCGACAATTCAGTCGCGAGCGACCCGCAGGCCGGATCCTCGACGACCGCATCCAACAGATTGCGCAGTCCGACGCGCCCGCTGCCGTCGAGCAGGGTCAAGGCGGTCTCCACGATGAGTCGGCAGGCCGGCGTGGAGAATGCGTCGGGCCGTAACCGGCGCACATCGGCTGGCATGAGGTTTCCGTGCAACAAGAGGTACACCAGATCTCGCTCTTCCGGCGCGATCTTCGCGGGAGCCGGTGCACCGGCTGGAGAAACGGTTGTGGACCCACGTCCTTCAGGCTGCACCAATGCCGGATACCGCTCGATCAATCGCTGTTGGCTCATTCCCAACCGTTCCGCCACGACCCGGATACGCTCTTCCCGTTCGATCGGATGCTCGCTCTTCTGCAGAATGCGGAGCACGTCGTCGACGCTGCGGATACGCCCTTCGATCGTCGTGGATTCCGCCGTCTTCAAACTGTGTTCGAGCGCAAAGTCCAAGAGACTCGGCGCTTGCTCTTCTAAACGCGTGAACGCCTCCGGTCCTTCCTTGCGCACGTAGGTGTCGGGGTCATCCCCCGCCGGCAAACTGACGATCTTCACGCCTAACCCGCTGTTCACAAATAAATCGAGCCCGCGCAACGCCGCACGCACCCCAGCCGCATCCGGATCGAACAACAGCACCACTTTCGACGCAAATCGCCGCAGCACATGAATATGGTCCGACGTCAATGCCGTCCCGAGCGTGGCCACCGTGTGGGTCAACCCCGCTTGGTGGAGCGCCACCGCGTCGAAATACCCTTCGACGACGATGACGGTCTTCAGCCGGGCCACAGCTTCGCGCGCCAGATCCAGCGCGTAGAGGGTGTGACCCTTTTTGAAAAGGAGCGTATCCGGCGAGTTCAGGTACTTCGGGGTCCCCTCGCCAAGAATTCGTCCGCCGAATCCGACCACGCGTTTGCGCAGATCGGTGATTGGAAACATGACCCGCCCACGGAATCGATCGTAAAATCCCGTCGCGCCCTGCTCTCGAGCAACGGTCAGTCCTGCCACCGCCAATTCGGCGGCGGTGAACCCTTGTTTCGACAACGCCTTGCCAAGGCCATCCCATTCGTTCGGCGCAAACCCGACGGCAAACCGCTCCAGCGTCGCGTCGGTCACGCCTCGCCCTACCAAATATGCGCGGGCTTCCTCTCCGAGCTTAGAATCGTTCAGGTTCTGCCTGAACCACCCCACCGCCGCCTGGTTCAAGGACTCGACCCGGGCGGTCTGTGCGACGAGCGGACCCGACTGCCCGGCAGATTCCTGCACTTCGATCCCGACTTTACGACCAAGATCGCGCACGACTTCCGGAAAACTTCCTCCGGTAATCCGAGTCAGGAACGTGAACACATTACCGCCGGCGCCGCAGCCGAAGCAGTGAAAGATTTGGCGGGAAGAACTGACGGTAAATGAAGGGGATTTTTCCTGATGAAACGGACACAACCCCTTGAGATTCTGGCCTGCCCTAGTCAAGCTGACGTGGTGGCCGACCACCTCAGCGATATCGACCCGATCCCTGATTTGGTTGATGATATCGTCAGAAATCAGGCCTCGGCCCACGGGAGTCGCAGCTCCTACTTCCCGTCACCTATGGAACGGACGGGACTGATCACGTAAATAGTCGGGGAAATTGATCGGTCAGGGTAACAGAGCAGTATGAAATCTGTCAAACCTGGGGCATCAAGCAGATTGTCCGAACGGTGTGACTTCATCAACGTTCAAAACGCCGCGCTAGCCTGGAGGCCAGGTCATATGCCGGCCACCCATGATATGGAAATGTAGGTGAAAGACTGTCTGGCCGCCGTCTTTTCCGGTATTAGCCACCAAACGGTAACCGTGATCCGTCAGTCCTTTCAGTGTGGCAACCTTCGTACAGGTCAGCAAAAGATGTCCTATCAAGGCCTGATCCGATTCCCCCAACTCCTGCACCGAGGTCACATGTCGCTTGGGAATCACCAGCGAATGGACTGGTGCCTGAGGGTTCACGTCGTCGAAGGCGAAGACCTGGTCATCCTCATAGACCATCTTCGACGGAATCGCCTTGCTGGCAATTTTACAAAAGATGCAGTCACTCATGTCGCAGGCCCCTTCCTGAGACCCGATTTGCCAAACCGAGCCGCCAACTCTTGGTAGACCTCTTGAGGTGTCACATCGTGATAACCCAATGCCACGAGCGTATGAAAGAGTAAATCCGCCGTTTCATATACGATCTCGTCTTTCTTCCCACCCTTCCCCGCCAAGGCGACTTCTCCCGCTTCTTCTACGACTTTTTTCAGAATACGATCGACCCCACTCTGGAGCAGCTTCGACGTATAGGATTCGCTCGAAGGATGCCGCTTGCGCTCCTGAATCGTCTGGTAAAGCCGTTCCAAAATCCCACCCCACGCCTCCGACGTCTTTGTGCCAGGCTGATCCAATCGAGAAAAAAAACACGCCTTCTCGCCCGTATGGCATGCCGGTCCGATCGGCTCCGCCTTCACGAGCAGCGCATCGCCGTCGCAATCAACGAAGAGGTCTTTGAGTGTCAGCTTATTGCCCGATGTTTCTCCCTTTTCCCAGAGCTTCTGACGGGACCGGCTCCAGAAGTGGACCGACTGGGTGGCGAGCGTCTTCTGCAGCGCCTCATTGTTCATGAAGGCAACCATCAGTACGGTGCCGTCTCGCCAATCTTGCACGACAGTGGGAATGAGCCCTTGCTCATCGAATTTCAGCTTCGTAAAATCCATTATCGAACTGCGACTCCCTTCTGGCGAAGAAAGACCTTGGCTTCAGGAATTGTGTGAGTCCGGTAGTGAAAGATCGAGGCCGCCAGCACCGCATCGGCTTTGCCGGTCACGAACCCGTCATAGAGGTGCTCCAGCGTGCCGACACCCCCCGAGGCGATCACTGGGATGGTCACTTGTTCCGATACGGCGGCTGTCAGCGCCAAATCGTACCCGGTCTGTTGCC
>JBKJWE010000449.1:0-11705 GCA_046717045.1 Nitrospiraceae bacterium
AAAGGCCGTAGAACTACTCGACGAGTCCGACGACTACCGCACACACTAGCAGGATGTTGAATAAGTCCGCCAGCGTCGTTCTCACTTCGCTCAAGCCTTCAACGTACGATAAGCAGTACGCCTCGGGCTTTCGCTCGTTGCGGCCTTGCCGGACGGCCTTTTTGAACATCCTGCCTCGAACCGTGATGTTCCAGTGACTGCCAGACGATCTTTGGTCAGTCTTTCTAGTGATTGTTTTTCAATGAGCCTTCCTTGAGTCACTTTCTTTTTATCGCCGGCGCTTTGCGCGAACGCACTTCGGAAGAGAGCGCCGAGTTGCAGCTCTCTCATGGACTGTGGGGCCTCTGCACCAGCCTGATCCAGACTAATTTACGGATGTATCTGACTCCGGAGTCTCGCGGATTAGTCTATGTGCTGAAGGTGGGGCTCTGCGCGGAATTCCAGATTGCCTCGCCTGTACTGGGCCCCTCTGATTTGGACCCGTTTCTCAAGGACGAACTCCGAACGGAAACCCGATTCGGGTTGGTGCGGATCAAGGAGGTGCGGCGCTGGGGACTCTCCTCTGCGGCGAGTCAGACAGTGCTGCTCAATGTATTACAGATTCCTGATCAGGCCGAGTTATCGCGGCGACTCACTCTGGGGATGCACCGGTTAACGCAGGCAGAGTATGAGACGATCATGAAGGAAATGCAGCAACAGGCAGGGGGCAGCTAAAGACGCTGGCCTGTCATGAGGTAATAGGCCTCGTCGATCGTGGAAACTTCTTTCACGGTGACGTTGAGCTGGAAGGCAAGTTCATTAAGGTTCCACCGGCCGTCGTATAGTTGCCCCTGAGGGACGAGCACCGTCCGATATCCCTCGCGTACCGCTGCGCGAATCTTGTCCGGGATGCTCCCCACTGGACCGATCTGTCCGCCAGGTTGGAACGTGCCTGTCAGGGCAACTCCGCGTTGAACCTTCTCTCCCTTAAACATGGCGATGAATCCGACGGCCATGGCCGCGCCGGCGCTTGGACCGTCGCTTCCGGTTGGGACGTAGGTGACGCCCCGCACGGAGACGATCCCGCTGTGTTGAATCGATGGCGTTCGTTCCACCGCGTAGCTGAACGCCTCTGCCATCGCACCGAGGTGGGTGTCTCCGAGCCGGACGCCGGCATTGATCCACTGCAGTTGTACCGGGTTCGGTTGAGGCTTCTTGTCCCACCAGATCATCAGAATTTCAAAGACGCCGAGGTTGTTGTGGCGAATGGCGGCAAGGACCGGCAACTCGATGACGTTGTCGGCCTGGGTGGAGAGGGGGAGTCCACAGAACAGCAGGAACACGAGTGTTACCGACACGGGCATCTGTCGAACCATCGTGACCCTCCAAGTCGATAGGCAGAAGCATATCAAATGAGTTGGATGAGTAAAGCGTATCGACACTTCCTGCCTTGCCTTGCGCTAAGGCATCTCGTATAAGGGCAGCATGCTCCAATATGTTGAGGCAACGACTCTCGTGTGGATCCTGCTCGCGCTCTTCTTCGCGGGCAGTGGGCAGGCTGCGACCTGTCAGGCCGAGAGCAGTTTTTCGGGGACCCTGTTCAAAATCCATCTGAGCGCGGATTGTACCGAGGGAGAGCGAGAAGCCAAGGCGATCGTCGCCCCGCAATTGTTCGAGGCGATCAAACAGGGAAAAGTGATCGACCTCAAGGGTGTGGTTATCAGGGGGGATGTGATTCTGGATAATCTCCTGCTCCGCACGGTGCCGCCGGGGTTGGAACAGGTTCCAGGAGTGACGGAGGGCAAAGCCCGCGTGGTCTCCGGTGCGGTGACGATCGTAAATTCTACGGTGCGTGGGGCGATTCGCCATCAATCGTCACACGGGCTGCTGATCTTTAACGGGCCGGTCACGTTCAGCGGCACGACGTTCGAGCAGATCGTCGATCTGTCACGGTCGCTGTTCGTGCAGCCGCTCACCCTGTCGGGCGCGGTCCTTCTGAAAGAAAGCTATTTCGTGCAGGGGCGCTTTCTCAGCACCGTGGCGTGCGAAAAAACGGCGTTCGGTCCGCATACGAGATTCCATCGATCCGTCTTTTTGGGGCCGGTCACGTTTCAACAGTCTGGCTTCAGCGGGTTGGCGGAGTTTTTGGAAGTGCAGTTCGAACGGGAGGCGAATCTGTCGCGCACCTATTTCAAGATGGGCACGGGGTTTTCGGGGAGCCGGTTCCAGCGCCTGGCGGATTTTTCAGAAGCATTGTTCGATCGTGAAGCGTTCTTCACCTTTACCCAGTTCGACGGGGATGTCTATTTCCGCCGGGCGACATTTCGCTCGACGGCAGATTTCGACGATGCCGTCTTCAAGGGGCGGGACGATTTTTCCAAAGTGTTGTTCGAACGAGCGCCACAGTTTGCAAGGGTGAAACGGCCGGAGCACAGTCCGGAGCCGTTGGGGATCGAGAATCCGAACATCCAATATGCCATCACCCTCTCCCTTTTGATCTTCAGCGCCTTCCTGGTCGTCTACTTGATTCGGTCCCGCTGACCATCATTCTGCCCCCTCCTTCGACCACAACTAATAGACGAGCGCTTGCTCAGACCCCCCCAAAGCTGGTATAAGACCGTCTTGTGGATAACCAATTCGACAGCCTCGAACAAACTGAGTTGCCCTATCAAGTTCGGATCGAGAATTTCGAGGGGCCCCTCGATTTGTTACTCCATTTGATTAAAAAGAGCGAGATCAATATCTACGACATTCCCATTGCCTTGATCGCCCGCCAGTATCTCGACTATCTCGACGCGATGGATGAGCTGAATCTCACGGTGGCGGGAGAATTTCTGGTGATGGCGGCGACGCTGCTGCAGATCAAATCCAAGATGCTCTTACCGGTCGATGAGACGACGCAGGATGAAGAGGATGGGCCAGACCCGCGGGAGGAACTCGTCCGGCGTTTGTTGGAGTACAAGAAATTCAAAGAGGCGGCGCGGCAGTTGGACGATCACGGAAAGATGTGGCAGGAGCTGTACAGTCGTGAGCAGGCTCCGCCCGTCGAACTGGAATCGGACGAAACGCTGCTCGATAATGTGAGCCTCTTTGATCTGGTGGACGCGCTGCAGGGCATTCTCGACCGCAATCCCGGCAAGAAGTTGTTGGAGATTCTGCCGGACAATCTGACGGTGCGGGATCGCATGAATGCGATTTTGGAAGCGCTGGAAGGGCAGGAGGCGGTGAATTTTGTGTCGTTGTTCGAGCCGTCCTGCCACCGGCTCGTGATCATCGTGACGTTCCTGGCATTGTTGGAGCTGATCCGGCTGCGAACCGCTCGGGTGTTCCAAACCGAAAACTTCGGGCCCATCCTCGTTTCGCGCACATTTTCATTGGTGCCGGATCCGGCCGAAGTCGATGAATCTGAATGGAGGGGCGCATGAGCTCAACGGGCGTGCAGGACATGGACGCGACGGTGTCGGCAGAAGCCTTGTCAGGTTTCACAGACGATCCGGCATCGGAGGGATCGGCGCAGATGAGTTCCGGAGCGCCGGCGGCTGGGCAGGCCGAGGCGATCAGCCAGCGTGAACTGAAGGCGATAATTGAAGCCATCCTTTTCGTGTCCGCCGAGCCATTCCCGGTGGCGAGATTGGTGACCGTGCTGGGGAATGTGACCAAGGGAGAGGTGCAACAAACCCTGCAACTGCTGGCCCATGAGATGGAGCAGGATGGGCGCGGTATTCAGCTCGCGCGCATCGCCGGTGGCTATCGATTGGTGACGAAACAGGAGTACGCTCCGTGGATCAAGCGGCTCGACAAAGCGAAAACGGCTCAAAAGTTGTCGCGCTCCGCGCTCGAATCTCTCGCTATCATTGCGTACAAGCAGCCGCTCGTGCGCGCCGAGATCGAAGAGATCAGAGGCGTCGAAACGTCGGGGGTGATCCGGACATTGCTCGAACGGAAGCTGGTCAGAATTGTCGGGCGGAAAGAGGTGCCGGGTCGCCCGATCATGTATGGAACGACCAAATTGTTCCTGGAGCATTTCGGCCTCCAAGATTTGACGCAGCTGCCGCCGTTGCGAGAGTTCAAGGAGCTGGGCGAGGCGGAACAAGCTCTGCTCCCGATCGAGGACACCGTTTCGTTTCCCGAGGGGGAATCGGCCTTGGACCGTGCGGCAGCCTCGGAAGTATCGGTTGAGGTACTCGAAGAGAGGACGACGGTCGATGCGCCACTCGATCCTGAGCTGGATCGAGAGACGGTTGAACAGGCGTAGCGATTGTTTGAAGCCGGTCGCAGGTGTAATATAATAGGGGTGCGAGTTGTGCGCCCCTGAATACTCGCGAAGGAGACGGCTATGGGACGACCAGGCAAAACGACGCTCGCGAAGCGCGATCGAGAAAAGGCGCTAAAGGCTAGGCAGCAGGAAAAAGAAGCGCGTCGGGTTCAGCGCAAGGCAGAAAAAGAGGATCGTTCCACCGTCCCTGAAGGCGTCGATCCGGATCTGGCCGGCCTGCAGTGGGGGCCACAAGAGCCGCTCTACCAATGACGACGTGAAGCGTCGTGTGCGAATGTATGTCGACAGACCGTCCTGCGAAGTATTGGACGGTTCCCTCAGCTTGTTACGCCTCCGCGGATGCCACAAACCGATCGCCGGTGAACACACCTTTCAACTGCTCGCTCACGGCGGTTCGATAGTCGATCTTCTGCTTCAGCATCAGTACAACTCCGGACGAATCCGTCACGATGAGTAACTCGTCTTCGACGGCGAGCGAGCGATCTGGATCTCCTACATTCACGCGATATTGCGTGCGACCGTCAGGATTCCGCTGCGGCCCCGCCACAAGTTCTGTCAATCCATCGACGTAGCCTTCTCGGCCATCTGCTCGATAGCGAACCCTCGTGCCGTCTGGAATTCTGATCCATCGCGGCCTCCTGTCCATCGGTTTCGGTGTTGGACTGCTCATAATAGAAAAAATCTCCTCTATATTCATGAATGATTACTCGGCATGCGAGGATTGGGCGGATCCGTGCGAGCGATTGTCGTGCTGCTCGTGAGAGCCAGCCGGTCTGTGTCGCTGCGGCCTTCGTTGTCCCGACCGAGGCTGGCTCCGTCCCTCATGGCGGGGAGACCGTTCGTGGGGCGCCGGGCTTTCGGTGGCCAGCGGGATGGATTGTCCCAACAGCCGCTCGATCGCCTGCATCTGTTCGTGATCCTGCGGCGTGATGAAACTGGTGGCGCGGCCGGTGGCGCCGATCCGGGCCGTGCGGCCGATACGGTGCACGTAGTCTTCCGGACAGGTCGGCAAATCGTAGTTGATGACGTGCCCGATGTTCTTCACATCGATGCCGCGTGCCGCAATATCGGTCGCGACCAGGATGCGGAACGTCCCGCGCTTAAATCCTTCCAGCGCGCGTTTCCGTTCCGAGAGGTTGCGATCTCCATGGAGAACGGCCACGTTGTATCCAGCCTCGCTCAAAACGGAGCCGAGCCGCTCCGCTCCGTGTTTCGTCCTGGTGAACACGAGGACCGTCTCCTGCTCGTGCTGCAGCAACGACACGATGAGGCTGGGTTTGTGGCGGTACGTCGTATGGTGCACCGCCTGCGTGACGCCAGCGGCGGTCGTAGCAGATGGCGTCACCATCACCTTCACGGGATCTTTCATGCCTGCCTGCGCGAGAGCGGTCAGGTCGTCCGGCATGGTGGCGGAGTAGAGCAGCGTTTGCCGCTCTTCAGGCAAGGCATCGAGAATCTGATTGATCTGCAGGGCAAAGCCCATGTCGAGCATACGATCCGCTTCGTCGAGCACCAGGATTTCGATCAACGCCAGATTCACGGTGCCGCTCCACATATGATCCAGCAGACGTCCTGGCGTGGCGACTAGAATATCCGGCTGTTGTTGGAGGCCGCGAACTTGGGCTTGCATGTCGGCGCCACCAATGATCGTGGTCGCAAAGATTTGGCTGTCGTGGCCGAGCTTGTCGATCGTGCCCTGAATTTGAATGGCTAATTCCCTTGTCGGCGCCAGAATCAGTCCGCGTGGCTGGCGCGGAAGTTTTCCAGTGAGGCGTTCAATCATCGGAATGAGGAATGCCCCGGTCTTGCCGGTGCCGGTCTGAGCGCAGCCTACAACATCCCGTCCGGTGAGAGCCGGCGGAACAGCTTCTGCTTGAATGGGGGTCGGTTGGAGAAATCCCGCTGCGGTCAAGTTGCGTAACAGCGGTTCGGACAAACCAAGAGCGTCAAAACTCGTGAGAGTCGCTTGCACAATACTATCCTTTCAGTGTGATCGCATTCCCACGGGATCAGAGCGCCGAGGAGAGACAGAAGGGGAAGGGGAGAAGTCCACTCCAGACAGGACCTGGTCGCGATGCGATCGCGGGGTCCATATGTCTACGATGAACATCACCGTCGGACCATACCAGTGATGACGAGACTCACTGTACAGGATGCGGGCCATAGGCGTCAACTTGTTGCTCACTCTCCTGAGGACTGGCTGGTGGAGTGTCAGTTTCCTGACTCTCGAAATGACCCTTCGGGACGAAGCCGTACGGAAGCCCTCGGAAATTCCCTCGCAGACTCGGTCAGTTTCCGCTTTCCTTCGCGGCCTCGCCTCGGTGGGTCCCCGTTTCTCCGGCCAAGTCGCTGACACTCCACCAGCCAGGCCTTTCTTCCTCCACCTTCTCAAAAGAAGAGAGTCAACCGGACCCGCACCGCTCGGATTTGTCCAATTTCTGGGTAACGGAAGTCTTTTATCTTAATTAGCAGAGGACGGCCAGACTGTCCTGGATTGCGCGCATTGAGGGACCACAGCTTCATCGTGGGGCCTCAGCGAGCACGCAGGATGGTCTGGCCGCCTCTGCTTCTCCGTATGAACCCCCTGTATCGACATCCATGCATTGCAGGCCAGGTTGACTCTATTCTCGCCCCTTTGCTAGACTCTTCAATCCAATTCTAAGTCATTGAAACTCACTGGTTTCTTGACATTTCAAGGCCTTAGCAACCCGAGGCACTCACAATGTTCAAAGCATGGCTTCTCGACGAAATGTTTTGGTTTGATCGTTCTCATCTGACCGTCGAAGGGACGCAAGGTGAATGGGGCGCCGGCGATTCGATCGCCGAAGAAGAAGAGCTGCCTCAGGCGCCGACGAACATCGTTGCGAAAGCGGGCAATGGCCGGATTACCATTACGTGGGATCCCGTTCCCGATGCCATGTACTACAACCTCTACTTCCAGACGACCAAGGGGGTGCAGATCAAGTTCTCTGAACTGACCCGCCCGATCGCCAGTGACGACGACTTCAAAGCGGTCATTGGAGTGAAGAAAGAGAAGGCGACCTGTCTCGAAGGGGCGCAGTCTCCGTTCATCCATGACGATTTGGGCAATGGAACTTGTTACCACTATATCGTGACGGTGGTGACGGCAAAGGGTGAAAGCCTCGAATCGCAAGAGGTCATGTCGATTCCCTCGCCCTACTTACTGACCATGTGCATCGGGCACGAAGGAGTGGATGAGAGCGAGATGAGTTCGCCGACGGGCATTACGCTCGATAAAGACGGCAACATCTACGTTGCCGATACGGACAACCATTCCATCCAAAAATTCGATAAGACAGGCAAGTTTTTGGCTCGTTGGGGAGCCGAACCTTCATCGCAAGAAGGCAGCTTCTACTACCCGCGCGGGTTGGCTGTCGGTCCGAACGATACGCTGTATGTGGCGGACAGCGGCAATAACCGGGTGCAGAAGTTCGATCTCGACGGCAACGTCATGCAGGCCTGGGGGAAGTTCGGCTTTGCCTGGCGCGGTGCAGATCTCGGCAAGTTCGATGTGCCCTGGGGGTTGACGACGGATCAAGAGGGCAACCTCTATGTCTCCGATACGAGCAACTCGCGCATTCAGAAGTTCAGCTCGGATGGCCAGCCCCTGCTCAAGTGGGGACGGGACGGCAGCTTCGATGGGGCCTTCTTTTTCCCGCGCGGCGTGGCGGTGGACTTCGTGGGCAACATTTATGTGGCCGATGAAAGCAACAGTCGCATTCAAAAGTTCGATGCCCGCGGCAGTTTCCTCGCGAAGTGGGGCCGTGACGGGGCGGGGCCGGGGCAATTCAAGTCGCCCTGGGGCGTGGCTTGCGACGCCCTCGGCAATGTCTACGTGGTCGATACCGGCAATCACCGCATCCAAAAGTTCGACGGGAACGGAACCTTCCTCTGTTCATGGGGCAATCGCGGTAAGTCGGAAGGGCAGTTGAACTTCCCCTACGGCATCGCCGTCGACAAAGAAGGCAATGTGTTCGTTGTGGACAGCGGCAATCACCGCATTCTCAAGTATTCCCCGACGGACGAAGAGTTGAATCGAGGCAAGGACGCCCCGACCACGCAGGAAGCGAGTACGACGCCTCCGCCGCGCAGCGTGGCCGTAAAGGCCGGCGATACGGAAGCCTTCTTGAGTTGGATGGAAGTCCCCGGCGCCGTGTCGTACAACCTCTACTTCAATACGGCGCCCCATGTGACGATCCAAAGCGGAACAAAGATCGAGGGTGTGACGAATCCACATGCGCACACGGGCCTGACGAACGACACGGCCTATTTCTATGTCGTGACGGCGGTCTTTGAGGACGGCACGGAAAGCGCATTGTCGGAAGAAGTGACGGCGACGCCGGTCTTGATCGATATCACCGCGCCGCAGAACCCTTATGCCGTGATCAACCACGGCGCATTCATGACAAACTCGCCGGAAATTGTCGTGACGATTTCGGCCAACGATGTCGATACCGGGGTGAGCGCCTACTTTATTTCTGAAGCGCCGATGACGCCGATGGCGGGGACGCCCGGATGGGTCGAGGTGACACCGTCGCTCAAATTCGGCGCGACGATCCCGTTCATCCTCTCGCTCGGCGACGGGCAGAAGGTTATTTATGTGTGGTTCAAAGACGTGGGCGGCAACGTCTCCACGCCGGCCACCTCCACGATTCTCGTCAACACGTCGGGCTATCTGTGCGTGTCGCAGTGGGGTCGGCCGGGCCGCGGCGCCTCGCTCTTGCACGGCGGCGAGTTTTTAGCCCCTCTCTACGGGCTCTGTGTCGATCAGCAGGGCTCGTTGTTTGTAGTGGATAACGGCAACAGCCGCGTGCAGAAATTCGACAACGCCGGCAACTTCATCATTCTCTGGGGAAACTTTGGATCGGCCAACGCCAACTTTCACAATCCCACGGGGGTCGCCTGCGACGGCAAGGGCGATGTCTGGGTGGTCGACACGAACAATCACCGCGTGCAGAAGTTCGACGGCAAGATGGGCGGCTACATCATGAAATTCGGCTCTCGCGGTAACGGCGAAGGACAGTTCAACTCACCGTGGGGCATTGCCGTCGACCGGGTCCGAGGGTATGTTTACGTGGTCGACAGCGCCAACTTCCGTGTGCAGAAGTTCGACATGACCGGCGAGTTCATCATGTCCTGGGGCAGTTTCGGCAACGGAGACGGACAATTCTACTTCCCACGTGGGATCGCCGTCGATCCATCGGACGGCATGGTGTATGTCGTCGACATGGGCAATCATCGCATTCAGAAATTCGACACGAGCACCAACGTGCTCCCGCAGTTGCTCACAAAATGGGGCGGCAGTTCCGAGCCCGGCCATGCGAGCAGCCCGCAGGCGCAGGAGGCGGGACAGTTGCGGTCGCCCTGGGGCATTGCGATCGATAGCGCCGGCGACGTCTATGTGTCGGATACCGGCAACCACCGTGTGGAAAAGTTCGATAAGGAAGGCAACTTCATCACGCAGTGGGGCGGCTACGGCAACGGCAACGGGCAGTTCAATTTTCCTTACGGCCTGGCGGTCGACGCGCGGGGGAGCGTGTTTGTCGTGGACAGCGGGAACACACGCGTCGAGCAGTTCATGCCGGCGGACGAAGGCAGCGAGCGGTTGCAGGAAGATGCCGAAGCGGTGGCGGAACTCGAAAATGTACAAGGAACGCCGAAGGGCTAGCATATGGCTGAGCGATTTGTGAGGCGAGGGGATGCTCGATGAAGAGTCACGTTTAGGTCTCACGTACGACGACGTCGTGCTGGTGCCGGCGAGGTCGCAGGTCGTGCCCAGTGAGGTCGACACACGTACGCGTGTCACGCGCCATATCGGGATCCATATTCCCATCATCAGCTCGGCGATGGATACCGTGACGGATGCGCGGCTGGCCATCGCGATGGCGCGCGAAGGCGGCATCGGTATCGTGCACCGCGTGTTCGCACCGGACGATCAAGCGGCTGAAATCGATAAGGTCAAGAAGTCGGAGAGCGGGATGATTCTCGATCCCGTCACGATCTCGCCGGAGCAGACCATCCGCGACGCGCACGATTTGATGGCCAAGTACCGTATCTCCGGCATCCCTGTCACCAAGAATAGGAAACTCGTCGGAATTCTGACGAACCGAGACCTGCGCTTTGAGAACCGGATGGATTTGAAGGTCTCGCAGCTGATGAAGCGGGACAAGCTCGTGACCGCTCCGGAAGGCACCAGCTTGGAAAAGGCGCGTGAGATTCTGCACGAGCATCGCATTGAAAAACTGCCGGTCGTGAACAAACATTACGAATTGAAGGGGCTAATTACGATCAAGGATATCGAAAAGCGGATCAAGTATCCCCATGCCTGTAAGGATACGCATGGACGCCTCCGCGTCGGCGCGGCGGTCGGCGTCGGCTCGGACACGGCCGATCGCGTGGCGAAGCTCAAGAAGGCCGGGGTCGATGTAATCGTCGTCGATACGGCGCACGGGCATTCGCAATCCGTGCTCGATACGGTCAAGATGATCAAGAAACACTATCCTGATTTGGAGCTGGTGGCCGGAAACATCGCCACGGCCGAGGCCGCCAAGGATCTGCTAAAGGCTGGAGTCGATGCAGTGAAAGTCGGCGTCGGGCCCGGGTCAATCTGTACCACTCGCATCGTATCGGGCGCAGGCATGCCGCAGTTGACGGCCATCGCCGATTGCGCCAAAGCGCTGGAAGGCAGCGGGGTGCCGATTATCGCGGACGGCGGGATCAAATTTTCAGGCGATATTGCGAAGGCGTTGGCCGCGGGTGCCTCCTCGGTCATGTTAGGCGGACTCTTAGCCGGCACGGAAGAATCGCCAGGCGAAACGGTGCTGTATCAAGCCCGGACCTATAAGGTGTATCGCGGCATGGGCTCGATCGGTGCGATGGAGCGCGGCGGCGGAGATCGATATGGACAGGGAGGGCGTCCCGCGCAGAAGCTGGTGCCGGAAGGTATCGAAGGGCGTGTGCCCTATAAAGGCCCGTTGTCTGCCGTCATCTATCAGCTGGTCGGCGGCGTGAAGTCCGGCATGGGCTATTGTGGGTGCAAGACCATCCCGGATCTGCAACAGAAGGCGACGTTTATCAGGCAGACGGTTGCAGGCCTCCGCGAGAGCCATGTCCACGACGTGATCATCACCAAGGAAGCGCCGAACTATCGGATGGATTGGGAGTGATCTCTTCGTTCAACGTCAATCGTTAATCGCAGGACAGCCTCCCTTCACATTTCTCTCGGTTAACGTTTAACGCTGCACGTTTAACGTCCTCATGGAACTCTGGCACGATAGAATCCTCATCCTTGACTTCGGGTCTCAGTACACCCAGCTAATCGCTCGTCGCATCCGCGAGGCGCAAGTCTATTCTCAGATCCTACCCTGCACAGCTCCCTTGGCGACGATCTTGGCTTATCGGCCCAGAGGGATCGTATTGTCCGGCGGCC
>JBKJWE010000450.1:0-2668 GCA_046717045.1 Nitrospiraceae bacterium
TTATAGACCTTGACCCGGATCCGGCAGTCCCATGGAAACGTGTCATCGAGGCGGCACAACTCGTCCGGACGTTGCTGAACGAGTTAGATCTTGCGTGCTTTGTGAAGACGACCGGGGGAAAGGGCCTCCATGTCGTGCTGCCTCTGCAGCGTGTGCACACATGGGATGAAGTCAAATCGTTTTCCAAGGCGTTGGCGGATCATCTCGTACGCCTGATTCCGGACCGCTTTGTTGCAAATATGTCGAAACAGAAACGCAAAGGAAAGATCTACGTCGACTATTTACGCAATGCAAAAGGGGCTACAGCGATTGCCGCCTATTCCACCCGGGCTAGGGCAGGATCGCCGGTCTCGGTTCCTCTCGCGTGGGAGGAATTGTCGGCCGATTTGCGGTCGGATCATTTTACTGTGGCAAATGTGATGGAACGTTTGAACGGGCTCAAACGAGAACCGTGGCAGGATTATCTAACGGTCAAGCAGAAACTCACGCCCAAGATGAAGGCCTCGCTGGGAGTGCCATAGCGAAGCATGGAGACGAGGCCGAGTTGTGAGGTGGCAGTCTCTTCGGCGGTCTTTTTAAACATCCGAGAAGTTTTCTGGAATGATCTAGGAGCAGTCACGTTAGGAAGAGATCACCCCCATCCCCGATTATGCGCCTTTGATCCGCATGCATCATTCTTGCGGGCATTACAGGATCGGGGTGCGCCTTTATATTTCCTCCCACGACTCAGACAGCCACTTCTGAGCGGCATTGTGTTCCATCGAGGCCCATTTCCTTCGGTTTACAGGGTGAACCGGTTGAGGAGGGCGAACCCCCGACTCTTCAGACCTTCAGTTATCGGAGCGGACAGTTGAGGTTGCCACGGTGATGGATGTCCTGCCTATTTTGTTAAATTTATCCGCGCTTCAGCTGGCTGGCGAAACGCGAAGCGTCGCATTCCTTGAATTGCGACAATCGCTGACGGATCGGCTCCTCCTCCGTAGCGGAAATCGTTTGCGAACGCGATCGAGCTCTTCAAGGTCGCTCTCAAGCAGTGGAGTGTTTCCGCCCCAACCCTACGTCCCCGCGCGTTCAGCTTTATCGAGCTGAAAGAGACCCATACATGGTGACGGCCCATGAAGCGTGCGAGGGTGTGCACTATTGACCAGTCTAGAAATAATGCAGATGTTAACCTTTCGGAAGTCAGCAAGAAGTTCTATCTACTAACGCAGCAGCGCGTCCTGCTCGAGCGGATGGGGCGACCTGAACGCATCTAACGCCTGTGCTCAAATTAAGTTCACGAAAGGGGGACGTCCATTCATTCCAGAGGTTTTGGACCATAAGGTTCAATACCAGGTTTCCATTCACATCCGGGTGAGAAGGAACAGGATTCACATGAAGACAACCTATGAACAGTGGTCGCAGGCTGAGAGTCAGATTAAGTGGGGGGCCATTTTTGCAGGTCTCGCTGTCGGCCTTGCCGTGCAAATGGTCTGTACGTTGCTGGGATTGGCCATCGGCGCGTGGTCGATCGATTTACACGACGCCCAGCCTGCGGGCGGTATCCCATTGGGGGCCGGCCTGTGGACCGGCGTTTCAATGCTGACTTCCGCATTCATTGGAGGCTATGTCGCGTCGCGTTTATCCGGCGCCTCACTCCACGTGGGTGGTCTGTACCACGGCGCCGTGCTCTGGGGGGTCACGTGTGTCGTCTCGGCGTGGCTAGCCACGACCGCGTTGTCGTTCATGATCGGGGGACTGTTTACCACGGTCGGCACCGGCTTGCAGATGCTGAATCAGAGCGTAGGCACAGCAGTCTCGGCTGCGGCCGGGAAAGTATCGGGTTCCGGTAATCTCAATATCAGATCCGCCGATCTTCGTAAACAGATTGAGTCTGTTCTCACGGCGGCCCAGAAACCCGCGTTACAGCCGAGCGCCATGAACAAGACAATCGACAAAGGGACGGCACAGGTGAAAGACGGCCAATCGCTGGAAAAGGTGACCGACACGGCTCTTGCTGAGGTTCAAGAGAAATTAGCAGCGATGGATCGCGATGCGGCTGTCAACATCATGGTGAACAAACTGGGCCTGTCCGAACAACAGGCTCAGGAGGTGGCCCAATCCGCTGTCGGCTTGATGGCCTCGATCAAAGACACAGGCCAAGAGGTCAAAGAAAAATCCAAGGATCTTGGGAACGCCACGATGACAGGGCTCGGATCCGCGGCCTGGTGGCTCTTCGTCTTTGCAGTGCTGTCGCTGGGGGCCTCCCTCCTCGGCGCAGCTTTCGGGATCGGTCAGGAGCTATTGCAACAGGTGGAAGGCGATGCATATCGCACAGAGGTGAAACGAGCAGTCAAGAGCTGAACGCCGCATCACTGATGATCCAAGCGTCAGTGAAGAAGATTCTCAAGTTGAAAACGAAAGCCTGAGGCCCGGGAACAGATGGAACCATACAGAGAGGGCATATATCGGTTTGATGACGGGGGGCGTCATGCGTGATGGCCCTTGAAAACTGTTCCGTTCGGATTTGTGTCACATCAACCTCCACACATTTGTTAAAGGAGAAAACGCTCATGTCCAACAAATCTCAGGTAGCCGGCGCGTCAATGGTGATTGACATGCTTCGGGAGGACCATACGAAAGTGAAAGGACTCTTCGAAAAGTTCGAGCAGGCCGACGATGCCAACGC
>JBKJWE010000451.1:0-2637 GCA_046717045.1 Nitrospiraceae bacterium
GAGAAGGAGGAGAGTGACATGCGCAGCCTGATTCTCGCAGTCGGTTCGATGCTCCTGCTCGCTTGTGCTATGGGGCCCGACTATTCTCGTCCCGACATTCCCACCTCCGACTCCTTTCGCATGGCCGAAGGACAGAAAGATTTGCCCTCTCTCGCCAATACGCCTTGGTGGGAACTCTACCAAGACGAAGAACTCCAGCGATTGATCCGTGTCGCCCTCGAAGAAAACAAAGATCTCAAACGGGCTGTCGCAACTGTTGACGAATTCTCTGCTCGACTGCTCGTCGCCAAGACCGACTTTGCCCCTCAGATGAACGCAACGATCTACGCGCCAACCTTCGGAAACTCAAAGAATGTCGCCTTCCCCGGGTTTCCCAACCCGTTCAATTACTATGTGCAGGGTAATCTCTCCTGGGAAATCGATATCTGGGGACGTATACGCCGCTCGAATGAAGCGGCTCTCGGCGACCTATTGGCGCGGGAAGAAAACCGACGGGCCATCACCCTGCAAATCGTGGGCGGAGTGGCACAGGCGTATTTCGATCTTCGGCAATTCGACATGCAGCTGGAGATCGCCAAGCGCACGCTGTTGGCCTGGGAGGAGTCGGTGAGAATCGGTCAAGCGCGGCTCCGACAGGGGATGATCAATAGGCTGGACGTCGATCAATTCGAGGCGGAGCGGGAAAATGCCGCCGCTCGTATCGCGGAGCTGAAGCGCCAGATGGTCCAGAAAGAAAACGAGCTCAGCGTGCTGCTGGGGAGAAATCCGAGTCAAATCGCCAGAGGGCGATCGCTGACTGAACAAATGATGCCACCGGTCGTGCCGGCCGGTCTTCCTTCCGAACTGCTCCAGCGTCGGCCGGATGTCGTGCAAGCTGAGCAACAGTTGGTCGCCGCCAGCGCCAGGATCGGGGTGGCCAAAGCTGACCGGTTTCCCAAGCTCAGCATCACCGGCATTCTAGGTGTCGCCAGTCCACAGTTGTCCAGACTGGTGGCGAGCGAGACGTTCTTCGGTGCTGCAGGCCCGACATTGACTGGACCGTTGCTCAATGCGCAGATCTTGGGCTTTCAACAGGAAGCGGCTGAAGCCCAAACGAAGCAAGCTGTGGCCCAATACGAGCAGGCGATCCTTGTCGCGTTCAGGGAGGTTGAAGACGCGCTGGTGGGAGTCAGCACGGCCCGTGAGCAGGCGGCCGCCCAGGAAAGGCAGGTCACTGCTTTGCGGTCGGCTTTACGCCTTGCCAATCTGCGATACAAGGGCGGTCTGGCGAACTATTTGGATGTTCTCATTGCGCAGCGGAATCTTTTTGAGGCGGAATTGGCGCTCGCCGCAACTCGTCGTCTCCATCTGGTGTCGGTCGTCCAGCTCTATAAAGCGTTGGGCGGCGGCTGGTCGCCGAAACAGGCTCGAGAAGGTGAAGGCGCTTCGACGGAAAAGCGCAATGGATGAAGGAATTTGACGGCGAAGCAGATTCCCACCGACGGTCAATTCATGACCTTCACCAAGGAGGCAGTCATGCCCAAGCGCACGACAAAGAACGAAAACTCACCGGTCCGGAAACGCAGCACCCCATCGAAACGACGATCGGCTGCGACAGATCCGACCCCTGAAGAAATAGAACGGCGTGCCTACGACATCTTTCTTGCACGTGGCGGCGCCAGCGGAAACGCCTTTGACGATTGGCTGCAGGCTGAACAGGAGCTGCAGCAGGAAAAAGGAATGGGGTGAGGATCGACGATGGAGAAGCCGGCCGAGCCACAATATCCCATCCATGACTTGTTGAAGCGCCGCTGGAGCCCGCGCGCGTTTGCAGAGCGACCGGTGGAACCAGAAAAACTCAAGAGTGTTTTCGAAGCCGCGCGCTGGGCGCCCTCGTCGAACAATGAACAGCCTTGGCGATTCATTGTCGCGAGCAAGGACGATGAGACGGAGTGGACCCGGCTCCTCGCTTGTCTGGTGGAAAGTAACCGCAAATGGGCCTCCCGCGCGCCGGTCCTGATCCTGTCCGTGGCGAGCTTGAATTTTGAAGAAGACGCCAAACCGAATCGGCACGCCCTTCACGATACCGGTATGGCGGTCGAGAATCTCGTGCTCCAAGTAACCGCGCTCGGACTCGCAGCGCATCAGATGGCGGGCTTCGACGTGGAGAAAGCACGCGCCGACCTCAAGATTCCGCCGGGCTACCAGCCTGTGGCCATGATTGCCATAGGCTATCCCGGAGAAGCGGCGCTGCTGCCGGATCGACTGCGTGAGCGAGAATTGCAGCCGAGAGTTCGAGAACCGATATCGAGTTGGGTGTTTTCAGGCCGATGGGGCCAGTCGTTCACATAATCACGTGTAGGGAAGATCAGTGCACATGGGGTCGCTGAGCGGCAAAGTGGCGATTGTGACCGGGGCCTCAAACGGCATTGGCGGGGCCATCGCTGAACGATTACCTAAAGACGGCGCGATCGTGGTGGCGGCGTTCATCGTCAGCGAGAACGCGCGATGGCTGACGGGTCAGAATATTCACGCCGGCGGCGGGATTGTGATGTAACAGGATGTTGAAAACGGCCGCCAGCGGCGTTCTCGCGTCGCTCAGAGGCTACACCTTGGGAAGGGCTGGCCTGAACGTCGGAATGACTGAAGGGGTTTTTC
>JBKJWE010000452.1:0-2598 GCA_046717045.1 Nitrospiraceae bacterium
ATTGCTGCCGGGGGGGGTGGCGCTCGGCGGGGGCCCCCCCCCCCCGCTGGGGGGCCCCACCCCGGGGGGGGGTGCTCGCGCGGCGGGCCTGACTGGCGACAGGACCCGCGATTAAACCGTCAAATGCTGCTTCACCATTTCGGCACTCAACTCATCGCTCCTGCCCGCCGCCACAACCGCCCCTTTGGCCATCACCACATACTTCTCCGCCAGCCGAGCGGCAAAGTGCAGGCCCTGCTCAACCAGCAGAATCGCAAAGCGACGCTGATGCTTGAATCCGATGATCACGTCTTCGATCTGATCGACGATGGAGGGCTGAATACCTTCCGTCGGCTCGTCGAGCAAAAGTAATTTTGGATTCGACAAGATCGCACGGCCGATCGCGAGCTGCTGCTGCTCGCCGCCGCTGAGCACACCACCCGGACGATCCAAGATCTGCATGAGCTTGGGAAAGAGTTGGTAGACCTCATCAAATGCCGACTTCTCAACCGTCCCGTTCGGCTTATCCGATCTGGTCCAGAAGCCAAGCTGTAAATTTTCGCGCACGGTGAGATGCGGAATGATTTCGCGTCCCTGCGGCACATAAGCTAATCCGCGTCGCGCCCGCTTGTCCGTCGTTTCCTTTGTGACTTCCACGCCGTTCAATACGATCATGCCGGAGCGGGCCGGCAACAAGCCTGTCAGCACCTTGAGCGTCGTCGTCTTGCCGACACCGTTCCGGCCCATGAGACAGACAACTTGTCCCGGATCGATTGTAAACGACACATTCCGGAGAATGTGGCTCTCGCCGTAGTACGCGTTTATGTTCTTAAGTTCAAGCATGTGCCACTTTTTGGCGTCCCAAATAGATCTCTCGCACCCGCTCGTCGGCCTGCACCTTTTCCACCGGCCCCTCACAAATTACCGTGCCCTCGTGCAGTACCGTCACGATCCGGGCGATCTGCCGTACGAATTCCATGTCGTGCTCGATGACGACGATGGCATGCTTCTCCGCCAACGACTGGAGCAATCGCCCCGTCTGTTCCGTTTCTTTGTCGGTCATCCCGGCAACCGGTTCATCGACGAGGAGCAACGTGGGGTCTTGCAAAATCACCATCCCGATTTCGAGCCATTGCTTCTGCCCGTGAGACAGCGACCCGGCACGCCGATGGGCTTCGTCCTTGAGGCCGATCATTTCCAGGTGCTCCTCGATCTTTGTTCGTTCCTCGACCGTTGATTTCCCCAACAAGGTTGGGAAGACGCCCTTGCTCGTCCGCTTCAGCGACAAGTCGAGATTTTCCCACACAGTCAGATTCTCATAGATAGATGGCGCTTGAAATTTTCTCCCGATACCGAGGGAGACGATTTCGTCTTCGCGCTTCCCGATCAACTCAGTGTCCTTACCGAAAATGACACGGCCGGTGGCCGGCTTGGTCTTTCCGCAAATGACGTCGAGTAAGGTCGTCTTCCCGGCCCCGTTCGGCCCGATCACCACACGCAACTCGTTGTAGTCGACGATGAAGTTCAGATTATTGAGCGCTTTGAAGCCGTCATAATCGACGATTACGCCCTCAAGATAGATGATCGAGCCTCGTTCGGTCATCTCAGCGCTCCCCCTCCGAGACAGCCGCTTTTCCCCCGCCGGCTTCAAGAGGCTTTAGGAGACTCGTCCCTTTCCGAATGATGCCGACTAACCCATCTGGGAACAACAACACCACCAACACGAAAAGTCCACCGAGGATGAAGGGCCAGAGTTCAGGGAAATAGTTCGTGAGCACGCTGCGACCGAGATTCACGCTCACGGCCCCTAACACTGCCCCTGCCAGACTGCCACGGCCACCCACAGCCACCCAAATAACCATTTCAAGAGACGGCAGCACTCCTATCTGCGCCGGGGTAATGATCCCCACTTGCGGCACATAGAGCATGCCGGCTAACCCTGCCAGGGCCGCTGCCACGACAAAGACAAATAACTTGTAGTTGGCCGTGGTATAACCGGAAAAGACGACCCGCTGCTCGCTGTCTCGCACCGCGATCAGCACACGACCCGCCCGCGACTGGATGATCAGGCGGCACAACAGGTAGGCCCCGCCCAGGCACAGTACGGTCAACACGTATAAGGCACGCTGTGTCCCTGGATCAGAGAGTCGGAACCCGAGCAGTTGCTTGAAATCCGTCAATCCGTTCGTGCCGCCGAGATTCGTCTCGTTCCGATTAAAGACCAGCCAAGCGACCAACGCCAGCGCCTGCGTAATGATCGCAAAATACACGCCTTTAATGCGGCTGCGGAACGCCAGAAATCCGAACACAATCGCGAACAACGTCGGGACCAGGATCGCTCCGAGGATAGCAGCTGGGAAACTATAAAAGGGATTCCAGAAGAACGGCAGCGCTTTCACCTGGTTCCAGACCATGAAGTCCGGCAGATCGCTGCCATAGACGCTTTCCTTCCCAATCGTGAGCATGAGGTGCATGCCCATGCAATAGGCCCCGAGACCGAAAAACACGCCTTGCCCTAAGCTCAAGATGCCGGTGTAGCCCCAGATGAGATCGAGCCCGAGAGCGAGAATCGCGAAGGCGAGAAATTTTCCGAATCGATTGAGGCTGAAGTCGGAGAGG
>JBKJWE010000453.1:0-4535 GCA_046717045.1 Nitrospiraceae bacterium
GCTTCTTGAGTGAGCTTCTGGCCGCGGAAAACCAACAGGGCACGCTCAAGCCAGACTGTTCGCAGCGCATCGACTGTTGCTGCATCCACAGGATTGTTGAGGTCTACGCCGCGTGCTTCGGTGCCGATGTGCTGGGAGAGATTGATGAACTCCAGCTTCTTGTCCCTGGGCATATCCTCGAATGGCATCGCGCTCATGGTGCCTCTATCGTCCGCAGAGCGGACATTTATTTATTTGCTGGGCAAGGCTACCTCGCTCAAGATGATTGTCAATTGCAGGCGTCGACTGGACTATGCCGCGACCTACCGCAAGAACTTAACCGAACTTTCGCCGCTCATTTCGCTGCGCCTGCTACCTCCGTCGGCTTTCAAATTGGACGATGCACACAGGCGAACTCCCTCGCAAATTTTCAGTTGATGAATTCGTCAGCATTCGCATAGTGCGAGCGTTTCGTCGATGCTTTCGATTCCCATCGTTGAGCGCAGGTCAATCGGCAGAGCCGTGCTCGGCATTGACCCTTTCGCGCAACACCGAGCCGACTAAGATTGCAAACCGGAGGCTCTCGTACATTCGATCTCGGCTTTATTTCCCGGGGAATGACAACAAAATATCGGGAAGAAAACCAGCACTGTGAACCGTTCGACTATGTTCCGTTGATGGAATAGGCTGCCAGTTTGGCGGTATGATCGGCCAAGAAAGATGAATGGATATGGAAAGCTATGACTATATCGTCGTTGGTGCGGGCTCGGCCGGCTGCGTAATGGCCAGCCGTCTCTCGGAAGATTTCGACAGGACCGTCTTACTTGTCGAGGCTGGTCCACCGGCGGACGCGTTCTGGATCAACACTCCCGCAGGAATGGCAAAGCTGTTCCTCAACAAGCGCTTCAACTGGGGGTTTACGACCCAGAGCGTTCCGACACTTGGTGGGCGGACCGTTTATTGGCCGCGCGGAATGACCCTTGGCGGTTCAAGCTCGATCAATGGCATGGTCTATATGCGCGGCCACCCGCTCGATTTCGATCATTGGGCTAGTCCTGGCAATAAAGGACTTGGCAATGAAGGCTGGTCCTGGAACGATGTCCTACCCTATTTCAGGAAATCAGAACGCAACGAGCGTGGCGCCAGCGACCTGCACGGCGGCGACGGTATGCTGACCGTCAGCGATCCCGCGACGCGCCACCCATTGACGGATGATTTCATCACGGCCGCGACCCGTGTCGGCGTCCCACACATACCGGAGCTAAACGGACCGCCCTTCGAGGGCATTTCCTATCAGCAGTTCACCATTCGCGGCGGTCGCCGGGACTCCACTTATACGGCGTTCATCAAGCCCGTTCTGCACCGCAAGAATCTGACCGTCATCACCAAGGCGCGTGTGATGCGCCTGGTGCTCGAGAAGGGCGCGGCGACCGGCATCGAGGTGCTACGAAACGGTCGTAAGGAGACGATCAAGGCGAGGCTAGAGGTGATCCTTTGCGCAGGCGCGCTCAGCTCGCCTCATATCCTCATGCTGTCCGGAATTGGACATGGAGCCGATCTGCACAAGTTCGGCATTCCGGTTCTGATCGATCTTCCTGGCGTGGGACGAAATCTTCAAGATCATTGGTACGCGACCTTTGTGATGAAAGTGAATGCGGAAAGTTCCTACAACCAGAATCTGCACGGCGTGCGCAAATATGCAGAGGGCGTGCGCTATTTGCTGACCCGTCGCGGCTTGCTCGCACTCGGCTCCTCTGCGGTCAGTGCCTACGTCAAGAGCACGCCGGACTGGCCTCAGCCCGACATCCAGCTTGCTATCCGTCCGGTTACACTGAAGTTTCGAGAAGATGGCGGCGTCGAAGTTGACCGCGAGCCCGGCGTCAGCGGCGTCGCTAGCCTGGTTGGCCCGAAATCCGTTGGTCATATGGAGCTCACCTCGCCCGATCCGATGCAAGCGCCCGCCTTCCATCCCAACTACCTCAGCGATCCCGAGGACATCAGGCGGACGCTTATCGGAATGCGGCTGTTTCGACGCATCTGCGCGACCGAGCCGCTGGCTAGCCGAATCGTCTCCGAGATCTCTCCCGGTCCGCAGGCCACGACCGACGATCAGCTCCTGGAGCATCTCACGAAATACGGCAATACAGGGTGGCACCAGTGTGGCACCTGCAAAATGGGCTCCGACGCGATGGCGGTCGTCGATACCGAGCTTCGAGTACGTGGTGCGCGGCGCCTGCGCGTTGTGGATGCTTCAATCATGCCGAGAATCACCAGCGGCAATACGAACGCCCCTACGATTATGATTGCTGAGAAGGCGGCGGACCTGGTTCGGCGCCATGCTTCCGCAGCTTAGTCGTGTCTGTCTTCGTTTAAATCATTCAGCAACGCTCACGAGTACAGGCGAGACGATCCGATACGCGAAGAAAATCGGATATCACAGTGAACTCGTGAGATTTTCCTGAAAGGCCTTATGAGTTCGATCGTCGCTGCGATTCTGCAGAGAGCCTTTCGCGTCTTTCTGTCTGGCCTAAGCCTAGTTTATGCTTCTATCGTCACTGCGGTTGCGAATAATGTCCGAAGCCTTTTCCGCAATCATTACAACCGCGGCATGTATGTTCCCGCCAACTAGGTCCGGCATGACGGATGCGTCGATGACGCGTAGTCCCCGTACGCCGAGAACTTTAAGTTCATGGTCCACGACGCTATCAGGGTCTCGAGGCGACCCCATGCGGCATGTGCACGCCGGATGGTGAACGGTGATGGCGCTCTCGCGGATGTGAGCATCGATGGCGCCGCTGCTGCCCCCGAGTGGCGCTACTTGATGGTCTATAAAATCCGTAAGTGAAGTTTGATGTCCGATATGCTGCGCCATACGCAGTCCTTCGCGCAAGATTCGCCATTCACTCTCGCGTGTGAGAAAGCTCTGTCGGATTAAGGGTGGGGAGTTAGGATCTGACGATCCGAGTTCTACCGAGCCGCGACTTTCCGGTCTTAGCACAGCTACCCTGATTGCAAACCCATCGGCGAAGGGTTGCCGAAATGGGGCTAGATACGGGCCTGCCGCCATTGGTGCGGCAATGAACAACAGTTGGACATCGGGCAAGGCGTCGGCAAACTGAGTCCGTAGGAACGCCATACCGCCAGCCGGAAGTGCGGTTGCTATCCCTTCTCCACGAAAATACGCATTGCCAAGAGTCGTGACGATGCGATCCGCACGCATGGCGTGATGCAAGGGACCAGGGTGTTTGCGGTGATACACGATAGGACTTGAGATATGATCCTGTAGATTCCGCCCGACGCCGGAGAGTGCAACTCGGACATCTATTCCGTGTGCGCGAAGATGGGTTGGGTCGCCTATACCAGATAGCATGAGTATTTGCGGAGAGTTGATTACACCGGCAGCGAGCAATACTTCCTGGTTGGCCCTAACTCTGTGCAACTCGCCACCAGAAGAAAACTCAACGCCCGTCGCCCGATCTCCTTCAAATGTAACTCTATGCGCAAGCGCCTTGACGATAACCGCAAGGTTCTTTCGGTTCAGTGCCGGGCGAAGGTACGCATCTGCAGCGCTGCACCTCAGACCATTGCGGCGGGTAGTTTGCCAGGCACCGAATCCCTCCTGCTGTGCTCCGTTATAATCAGGCGTTGTGACATGGCCGGCTTCAACTGAAGCTGTGTTGAAGGCGTCACATAGCGGATCGGGATATCGATTGAACTCGACATTCAAGGGCCCATGACCGCCGCGGTAGGCGTCTGAACCGCCCTCCCAAGTCTCTTGCCGCTTGAAGTACGGAAGGATTTTCTCCATAGACCAATCGGGAAGACCGTTGCTCGCCCAGCGATCATAGTCACCTCGATGACCACGCACGTACGCCATTGCGTTAATCGATGAACAACCTCCCACCACTTTGCCGCGCGCGCACTCGATGCGACGACCCCCGAGAGCCGCATCGGGCTCCGAAAAGTACATCCAGTCATCCATCCTCTTTGACAAAAGGCGGGGCCAGCCAATCGGAATACGGATCCACGGATTTCGATCCCAACCGCCGGCCTCTAAGATCAGGACGGTCGCTTGCCCGTCGTCGGACAGGCGATTTGCGAGCACGCATCCTGCCGAGCCCGAGCCCACAATGACGTAGTCATAGGCGGTGTTGAAGTTCGCCACTTACCCTCTCTGACTCTGCGGGCGATCGCAACGTGCGCGACACAACTTGATGGCACGACGAAGTGCTCGGCCCCTGCTTTGACACCGCGGCGGAAGGAAGATTCGGAGATCCGAAGATTCGGAGATCCGAATCCCTTACGCCGTGAGCGCCTCCACTGGAGAGAAGTGTGTCAGTCGAAGCACCTACAGGTCAATTTAGGTGAACTTGTTTTAACTCCGCTCGGTCGCAGTGCGAAGCCTGACAACTAGGACGTACGGAACGCTCAAGTGTCGTCTTCCTGAGATGCGTGATCAAGAACAAGTTGTATGTTACCGGGCATCACTTCACTGGCCGCATTAGATATGGAAGCCATGTCGCAATGCCGGGAAAAATCGCGATGATGACGATGCC
>JBKJWE010000454.1:0-2687 GCA_046717045.1 Nitrospiraceae bacterium
CGTCCATCGAGATGAGGCCAAATTCATCCACGATCTTGTCGTATTGGTTCAAGATCCGCGATTGGAAAATCCGGAAACTCTCGGTGACAGCTTGGCTCAGGTTCATGTCCATGCCGGCTTCGTAGAACTTGAACTGTCCACGCGTTCCTCCCAGCAACCGCGAGATGGCCACCTCGATGGGAACTTTAAAGTAAAAGGCCATGTCTGGACGAATCGCGAAGCTATACAGCTTGCGGACCCATTCCGGTGAGACGCCGCGAACGACGTCGCGCGCGAACGCGGTGTACATGTAGCGGTCGGCGAGGACAATCATACCGGCCTTTAAGGGGGGCAAGATGTCGTGATACAGCCGGCTGGCAAAGTCCGTGGCATGGAGCAAGCTAAACGTCGTGGGCGTAAGGCTTTTGTTCTTCTTGCCTTTTTTCGTGGTGTCTTTGACGAGTTCAGAGGAGTTCCATTCGGTGAAGAAGACTTTGTAGCCTTTGGATTCCAGCCATTTGTGGACCAACAGCAATTGGGTACTCTTCCCGGACCCGTCGCCGCCCTCGACAATGATGAGTTTCCCGGGGTAGGGGTGCGGCGAAGTTTTGGCGGAGGGTTGGTCGGTCATGCTGCGTCTTCCTCTTCAGAGACGACTTTGAATTGTACCGGGCGTCGGAACACTCGTTCAAAGAGGTCGGCGCGCCCTTTGGCCGCCCAGGTCTCCATCTCGGCGTCGCCGGTGACATGGAGGACCAGTGTGAGCGTCTTGCCCGGTTTGAGGTCGATCGTTCGGACAACGGAAAAGTGTGTTCGGTCCAACGCATCGGCGATCCGCAGTAACGCAGACAGGATCCGGATCGTCCGCTTAAGTTTTGGAGAGAGGTCGGCGAACCCATCATGTTTGAGTTGTGGGAGCGCGCGCCGGTGATAACGTGCGATATTTGCCACCACATCGATTTCCTCGGCGGAGAGGCCGCCAATGTCGCTGTTTTTGATCAGGTAGTAGGCGTGCTTGTGGTGTTGCCGGCCATTGATGAGATAGCCGATGTCGTGGAGCAGGGACGCAAACTCGAGCCACGAACGTTCTTTCTCCTCGAGTTTGTGCAACCGTTTGGTGAGATCGAAAAGGCGAAGGGCCAGGCCTGCCACGTGGAGGGCATGCGATTCCGAGGAATGGCAGCGACGCGCCAGGGCCATGACTTCGCGCCGGCGCACGTCTGGAATTTCCTCTTCCGCCTGGAGTTTATCCCGATGGCGCTGTATGAAATCGTAGATCACACCTTCGCGGATCGCTTTGTCGCAAATAGTCAACTCGTCTATTCCGGCCAGTTCCATGAGGCATCGGAGCACAAGAGTAGCGGGAAACAGGGTATCCGCGCGTTTTGGGTCCAGGCCTGGAATAGCCAGACGCGCTTTCAGCGTGGCGCGTCCCAAGTCCTCTTCTACCTCTTGGATATCCTTCCGCGAGATGGTGGCCAAGTTGAGCTGGCCGAGAGGACGTCCCGTTCGGCGCAGATGGATGATTTCCGCTAGGTTTCCTGCCATCCCAGAGGAGGCAACCAGCATGTGAAAGCGTTTGACTTTAAATCGCTCCAGGGCTTCCTGGAGCTGCGAGGTGATCGCTTGTTCGAGCAGCCCGAGCATCGTGGGGGTCGGAGGCGTGCGTTTCAGGTATTGATCGGCCAGTCGAATGGCGCCCAGCTTCAGGCTCTTGAGATGAAGGAGCCCTGTCCGATTGCCGACCATCAATTCGACCGAGCCGCCACCCACATCGACGACCAAGGATGGTTCATCGACGAGAGGAATGCTGTTCTTGACTCCTTGAAAAATGAGGCGAGCTTCTTCCGTGCCGCTGACGACCCGTACCCTCAGTCTCGTGTGTTCTTCAACCAGATCGACGAAGTCGCCCCCGTTTTTGGCCTCCCTGACGGCGCTCGTGGCCACGGCGATGATGCGCTCGAATCCTTTATTGCGCGCCAGGGTCACCAGGTTCCTGATGACGTCGAGTCCGCGCTTGATCGCGTCGGGGGAAAGGCGGTGAGAGGCAAAAGCTCCGTCGCCCAATCGCGTCATATCCTTGAAACGATCGAGGATTTTGTATCCGCTATCCGGTTGAATGTCGGCCAGCACCATGTGGATTGAGTTGGTGCCGATATCGATGACGGCGATTTTTGACATCGATCATGCTCGCGTTATCAACAGTTTAACTCAAACAATCAACGTGTCGATAGAGGAAATGAATCCTGTGCAGCGGTTGGAAGACCATAATGAAAGGCCCTGGGCCTGTCAAGGTGACGAATGTTAAGTTTCTGTTACAATCCGTCACTTCTAGAAAGGACTGCGAACATGACTGGCCATGTTGCTCCTCGTTTCGTGCTAGTGACGGGAGCTTCGACTGGGATTGGAGCGGCCTGCGCGCTCAGATGTGCGCAACGCGGAATGACGGTGCTTGCGGGTGTGCGCACGCGACAAGCCGGGGAGGCCCTCAAGGCCAGAGCCGGTGTCTCGGTGATTCCAGTGCAACTCGATGTGACCGACGAGGATTCAATCAGGCAGGCTGCGGACATCGTTCGACGAACAGTAGGGGAAGTCGGCCTTGCTGGCTTGATCAACAATGCGGGGATTGCGATCGGCAGTCCGATGGAAGTGATTCCCATTGCGCAATTGCGCAAACAACTTGAGGTGAATGTCATTGGTCAGATCGC
>JBKJWE010000455.1:0-3011 GCA_046717045.1 Nitrospiraceae bacterium
GGCACACCGAAGGCGAGTAATCGATCTCCTTGGACCTTCACGCCCGGCAAGGAACTACGGCGCGGCTGCTCGTGTGCGGATTCCCGATGCGCGACCACGATGGCCTGGCCCTCTTGGACGTCCCGACGCAACTGCTCGATCAAGGGGCGAGAGAAGACCCCCCCGATCCCCGAGAGGAGACAGAACCAGCCCGCTTCTGCGGCGAGCGATTCCCAGGTACGCGGATCGTCAAGCGGAAATTCTCGAATGGGCATCCAGCGCACAGGAATCATCAGGCGAGGTCCTTTGCCCATCGCCTGCTTCAATTGATCTTCCTCCGAACCGACGAGCACGATGAGCTGGCGAATGCCGGCCCGCTGCAGCGTGAGCACGGTGCGTTGGAACAGACCGATCCCGACCACCTGCGTCAGCGGTCCGACAGTCCCTGTTGCAGGGCGAATCGATCCACTGAAAAGATCAATGGAAGGCAAGAGGACTGCCGTGGCAAGCCCTTGGACTTCGGCTCTTTTTTGTATGAGACTTTCACTCATCTTTGTCCCTTATGAAGCGTACCTCGTCAGACCGGACAGCGCTTCAAGAACGAGACAGTTACAGTTTCGGCAGAATCTCTCGTTGGGCTTTCTCGACGTCTTCCACAAAGTCGATTTCGGTCCACGGCAGCCCGCCGATTTTCTCGTGTCCCACTTTGACTGCCCGAAAGAATTCGAGCAGCGCGTCTTCATATTCCATCTGCCAGGCATCGCGATCCACATAGGTGCGCATCGAGGCGACCATGTGCGCCGCATCGGCCTGGTGGACCTTCAGGAATCCCACGCCTTCCCCGGCGTAATCATAATGGAGGGGCATTTTTTTCGTGAGCGCGGTCACGCGGCCGCCCTCGACGACGACCATACATTCTTCGCCGGTTTGCTTGACCGTGTCATCCATCAGGAGGGCGTTCTCATAGGGAGACTGGACCAGCCGTCGGAGAATTTCGCGATGGAACAGCACGTCGGCATCCATGACGATCGTGTCATCGTCCAGCGCGGTGCGCGCGATCCAGAGCGAGGAAATACTGCCGCGATGAAACTGCTCGTTGTCAAGAAAGTTGACTCGCACCCCACAGGAATCAGCGGCGACGGCCGCACGAATCATCTCCTGCTTGTAGCCGACCACGATGTCGGCTCGTTGGATGCCGACGCTGGCGAGGGACGCCAAATAGCGGCGCAAGAGCGTCTGCCCGCCGATTTCGATCAGGCACTTGGGGCGATGCTGCGTAACCGGCCAGAGGCGCTTGCCTACGCCGGCGGCAAGGATGATGGCTTTCATAAGGGCTTACAGGATTTTTCGAACGCGTCGAGGAACCCGTTGAATTGCGCTTCGGTCAAGGCGCCCATGTTGGCGACGCGGAAAATCCTGTTTTCAAGATTCCCTTGGCCGGCATAGATAACGTAGCCCTGGGTTTTCAACTTGTCGTGGAGTGTGGAGTAGCTCATGCCCTCAGGCAGATAAAAGGCTGTGATCGTATTGGACTGTTTCTCTGGGGTGAGGACCGGCTTGATCCCGATCTTGGCCATGCGCTCGCGAATGTACGTCGCCATTTTCTTATAGCGCAGGATGCGCTTCGCCACGCCTTCTTCCAACAATTCGCTGAGTGCTTCGTCGAACGCGTTGTACACCTGGACGGCCGGCGTAAAGGGGACGGTCCCGCGCCCCTGGTCGTCGACATAGTGCGTGAGGTGCAAGTACCAAGACCGTTTCGGATAGTTCCGCATCCGCTCGAGAAAGCCCTTGCGCACGAGGACGAACGACACCCCGGGAAATCCCTGAATGCACTTGCCCGCTGTGCCGGCCACCATATACATATGGGACCCGGCGATATCGATGGTTTCGCCCGCCAACGCGCTGACGGCATCCACAATAAACACGCGATTCTGGCTATCGACAACTTCGCCGATCTCCTTCACGGGGTTCAGCAATCCCGTCGTGGTTTCGTGGTGGACCATCGCCACGCCGTGAACTTCCGGATGTTGCCGCAGTGCGAGGCGCAATCGCTCAGGGTCAGGCCGTTGCGTCCAGTCATACTTGAGCTCGGAGACGCCCAGTCGATGGAGACCGACTATGCTGGATAGTCGCTCGCCATAGACCCCATTGTTCATGATGAGGATACGTCGGCCATGCGGGATGGAGGACATGAGCGCCGACTCGACTGCGGAAGTCCCGGAGCCCGTAATGATCGCGGCGGCGTAATCCGATTCCGTGCCGGGCACGAAGGCCTTGAGCAACTTCTCCTGGATGCGATGCAGCATCTCAGTGAACTCGGATTCGCGATGGCAGATGTCCGGCCGCAGCAACGCCTGCCGCACTCGCTCGCTCACATTAACCGGCCCTGGATTCAATAAGACCATGTAACATCTCCGGTGCTGAGTGCCGAGTGCTGAGCGCTGAGCGAATTCGGTCTGGGCGTCATAATACCCCTCATTTCAGTCCTATTCGATGGCCTTCATAAATCTCTTCGTAATATCCGGCGGCTCGAGCACGACACGACCCGCATCCTCGACTAATTCGTTCACTTTTACCAGCAACATGCTTGGTCCATCCTTCTTGAGCATATCCTTGAACTCGTAGACCAAATCTTCCCGCTCACGCACTCGTTCCACATTCACATAGCCGGCGGCTTTGGCCACTTTTTCCAGGGGCACCACGTTCGAAATCGTCGGCTGGTTGCCGGTGGTCCCGTAGACTTCATTGTCGAAGACGACGTGAATGAAATTCTTCGGCTTCAGGGCACCGACCGTCGCCAACGTGCCCATCCCCATCAAGACGTTGCCGTCGCCGTCGAAAACGATGACTTGCTTGCTCGGCTTCGAGAGCGCGACGCCCAGTCCGATGGCCGGCGCCGATCCCATCGACCCAATCATATAGAAATGGGTCGGACGATCGGCGATTTTTTGCGCCTCGCGCGAGGGGAACCCATTACAGATGATGACGGGTTGATCGGTCAGCAGCTCGAGCAACGCCGCCATCGCCAT
>JBKJWE010000456.1:0-2588 GCA_046717045.1 Nitrospiraceae bacterium
GGCAGCATCTGCTGGACGGTCGATTATGGCTTCCGCCATGCCGAAGATCGAGTGGGCTAGGAGGGCGCTTGATCGAAAATTATGGTTCCTGCGTCGCTTATTGGAGCGACCGTGGATAGGATGATAACGATTGACCAGCAAAGCAGGGGATTACATCGAATTGGAGCAAGGCGCGGTTTGGTCGGCTTGCCGACCTCAGCCTCTGTCCGTCCCGCTTACTATGGAACCGACCGTCCTTGGAAAAACCGATAGAGCAAGACGGCGTTCAACACGACGACAATGCCGAGAATGCTATAGGTCGTGAACGTCGAAGCCAGATCCAGTTCAACCAAGACCCTGGAGAGCCCAAAGGCGACGACCAAGGCATCGAAGGCCATGCAGATTCGTCGAAATGTTTCGGGGTCCATCCATCGAATCAGATACGTTCCCAGAGGAATGCCAAGGAGCACGCTGGGGATGATGTAGGGAATGATCTCCATGCTGCCGGCGCTGTAGAAGCCGATAAAAGCGTATGCGACGGCGGTCAGGCCCGATTCTGCCACCCGAATCACGCCCAGCGCCGCTCGAAAATCCTGCTTCGCATAGCCTTGGTTATTGAAGAGCAATGCGAGCGGTGGTCCCGAGATTGTGGTCACTGAGTATAACGTTCCGATGCCAATCCCAAAGGGCACCCCGATGGCTTTCTCTGCACGGATTGGTTTTCGGATGCCGGCGGCCTGAAGGAGGATCAACGGCAGCAGCATCATATAGGTGACAAACTTGATCCATCCCGGTTGAACCAGGAAGAGAATATAGCTGCCGATCGCGATGCCGATGGTGAGGCCCATGAGAATGGGCGTCACGCGCCACCAAATGTTTGGGATGCTTTTACGGTTAAGAAAGAGGACATAGCCATTGATAACCAACTCGACCAGCACTAAGGCCGGGTTCAAGATGCGATTGGTATAAAACAACAGTGCAACGGGGACCGTTATGGAGGAGAACCCATATCCGAGTGCGCCATTGACGGTGGCGGCGATGAAGGTGATCAGCACGAGGACGATGGAATCCATATTTATCCTTTGCGATGACTGGACACGAAATCGTGCAAGGTACAGTTGTCGAGGATACCGGCGATCGCGTCGCGTACCGGTCCCATGACATGCTGGACTGGACAGAGCGCCTTGTCCGCGTAAGGGCAGTCTTGGCACTTGTGATAGGCGGTTTTGCTCACGCAGCCGATGGGGGCGAGGGGGCCATCGAGAATGCGAATGACTTGCCCGACCGTAATCTCTTCTGGCGGCTTGATCAGCGCGTAGCCTCCTTTCATGCCGCGTCGACTTGAAAGGAGTCCGGCTCGCTTCAGTGCAAGGAGAATCTGCTCAAGAAACTCGACGGGGATATGCTGCCGGGCGGCGATTTCATGGCGTTGCAAGGTGGCGCTGCCGTGTGCCTGGGTGAGTTCAATGAGGGCGCGGAGCCCGTATTCGCTTTTTTTGGAGAGCTTCATCGCAGGTATGAGAGATTCCGAGTGACTTAATCAAGAATTATGACAATAGAGGACCCGCCGCTGGTGCGTCAAGAGCCATTAGAGGTGACCGGTTATAAGTACAGCAAATCGAGAATGGTATCGTCGTCACGCACTCTTTTGAAAATGACATGCAACTCATTGATCCTAGAGGGATTGTTTCTTGACACCCTCTACAAATTCCTGTTAGTTTCACCCCTCATTTTGCATAACGGATAGGAATCTATTCAAACCTCCTAACGACCGCTGGACTCTTCGTGATCTTCCAGGAACTCATCCTGACGTTGCATCGTTTTTGGGCCGATCAAGGCTGCGTGGTTCACCAGCCTTACGATGTGGAAATGGGGGCCGGGACATTCCACCCAGCGACGTTTCTGCGATCGCTCGGTCCGGAACCCTGGCGAGCAGCCTATGCGCAGCCCTGTCGGCGCCCCACCGATGGGCGGTATGGGCAAAATCCCAACCGCATGCAGCACTACTATCAATATCAAGTGGTGCTGAAGCCGCCTCCGGACAATATCCAGGAACTCTATCTGGAGAGTTTGGCGAAGCTCGGCATCAATCCCAAACAGCATGACATTCGGTTCGTTCAAGACGACTGGGAATCGCCGACGCTCGGAGCCTGGGGGCTGGGGTGGGAAGTGCGGTTGGACGGAATGGAGATCACCCAGTTCACCTACTTCCAGGAAATTGGCGGAATCGAGTTGAGTCCCATTACGGGCGAGATCACCTATGGGACCGAGCGGATCGCGATGTATCTCCAACAAGTAAATAATGTCTTCGATCTGGCTTGGACCGATACGATCAAGTACGGAGACATCCATCACGAAACCGAAGTGCAGTTCTCTCGTTATAACTTCGAAGCCGGTGACGTCGCGATGCTGATGAACGCGTTTCAATCCTATGAGGCGGAGTGTAAACGACTCTTGGCGCAGACCGACCGGCGCATGACGCTGCCGGCCTATGATTACTGCATCAAAAGTTCGCATGCCTTCAATTTGCTGGATGCGCGCGGCGCCATCAGTGTGACCGAACGGACGGGCTATATCGCGCGTGTCCGCGCGCTCGCGCGTCAATGTGC
>JBKJWE010000457.1:0-5493 GCA_046717045.1 Nitrospiraceae bacterium
CAGATGCACGATGCGCAACAGCGACGCTCGTTTCAGGAGATCGAGGACCTTGTGATTGCCGCCCACAGAATCTTTGACGCGATGGGCAAGTCACCAAAACCATTTGTCGCCGCAGTGGAAGGCGCCTGCCTGGGTGGCGGACTCGAACTGGCTCTGGCCTGTCACGAACGTATCGCCAGCACCCATGCGAAGACCTGTTTCGCTCTGCCGGAAGTCAAACTGGGCATCCTTCCCGGGTTCGGTGGTACTCAATGCCTCCCCCGTTTGATCGGCCTACCCGCGGCTTTGGACATCATCACGACGGGGAGGACGGTGTTTCCCCGACAGGCTCTACGAATGGGCCTTGTGGACGGGATGGTGACCTCGGTTCCTTCCCGCGTCAGAACACTGGAAGAAATTCAAAAGGAAACCCTCGTTCACACCGCCATTGAGAAGGCCCGGGCGCTCTGTTCAGTTCCTATCCGACGGCTGCCCCTCCGCGCGAGTCAGAGGCTCTTGAGCGTTCCCGTAGTTCGTTCGTTGTTGTGCCGTTATGCACGACGACAGGTCATCAAGCGTGTCGGGCACTTCTATCCGGCCCCGCTTCGTGCCGTCGATGCCATAGAGAAGGGGATGGGTACGAGTATCCTGGAAGGGTCGCTTGGCGTCGAAAAACCTCTCCTTCTGGATCTCATGGCCAGTCCGATTTCAGCACACCTCGTCGGCTTATTCCTGGCCGGTGAAGAAGTGAAACGGAAGGTTGCTACGGTTCCGAATGCGGCGACGCGCGTGGGTGTGCTGGGGGCCGGATTGATGGGCTCACAAATCGCCGGGCAACTCGCCGACAGAGGGTATGCGGTGGTGTTGCGAGACGTGGTGCCGAATATTCTTGCAACAGCGATGGGGAGGATTCATAAAACCCAAACGGTCCAGGTTCGCAAGAAGATCATCCTTCCTTCCGAGCTTCGGTATCGGATCATGCGGATAGCTCCCACCACGCGCATCAGGGATGTGAGCGCTGCATCCTTTGTCATCGAGGCCGTCTCGGAGAAGCTGGACGTGAAACGGGCGGTGCTCGCCGAGTTTGAATCGGAGGCACGCCCCGAGGCGATATTTGCCACGAATACATCGTCATACATGTTGGCCGACATTGCCGGGAAGGCGGTCCATCCTGAACGGTGCGTAGGACTCCACTTCTTCAATCCTGTCACCAAGATGCAGTTGGTCGAAGTCGTGGGAGCCCCCTTCACATCCGATAGCGCCCTTGCGCAGGCCGGCAGTCTCGCCAAGCATCTGGGCAAGTTTCCGCTCGTGGTCCGTGACGGACCGGGATTTCTGGTGAACAGGATTCTGTCTCGCTATTTGGCCGAGGCTGTGATCATGGTCGGAGAGGGAGTCTCCCTTCGACGCATTGACAACGTCGCCAAAGACTTCGGCATGGCCGTGGACAGCGGGCATCCTATGGGTCCGCTGGAACTGCTCGATTTGATCGGCCTGCCGGTCGCCATGCACGTGCTGACCTCGCTCGCCGTGCTGGGATCTCGGATCGAGTCGCGTGATGCCTTGCTGCGGAACTGCGTTCCGGAGAAGAAGCCGCCGCTGACATTCTGGAGATCGGGAAAAGAGAATCCGCAGGCGCTGGACGCGATCGCGAACTATCGTCGCGCGTACCCTTCGGACCATGGTCCCATCTCAGACGATCTCATCCATCAACGCCTGTTTCTTCCGATGGTCGATGAAGCCGTGCGATGCCTGCACGACAAGATTGTGGAGCATCCCTGGCAGGTTGATTTTGCACTGACGTATGGGATCGGGTTTCCCGCGTTCCGTGGTGGCCTTCTCACATGGGCCCGGCAAACCATGGGGCCCGAACACATACACCGGCAATTGGAATCCCTGGCGATCAAATATGGTAAACGCTTCGAGCCCTGTCCGGGTCTTTCGAACGGAGGGTGGTAACGCCAAGACTGTCTTGACCTAACCCCGAATGGAGCGCGTCATGCCTGAACAACCATGGTGTGTACATTATCCTGAAGGAGTTCCCCACGAGCTCACCATTTGTCCGGAGACCCTCCTGGAGGTGTTCTCCCGCAGCGCGCAACGGTTTTCGCGCCGTCCGGCTCTCTATTTCTTCGGCAAGACGCTCTCCTACCACGAATGCTACGCCCTTGTTGAACGATTCGCCTGCGGCCTGGCAGCGTTAGGAATTCGCAAGGGTGATCGGGTGGCCCTCTGCCTCCCGAATTCTCCTCAGGCGGTCATCGCCTACTTCGGTATCTTGAGAGCCGGAGGGATCGTCGTGGCCTGCAATCCGACTTACACGGAACACGAGCTGTCTCATCAGCTTCGGGACGCGGGGGCTCGGGCAATCGTCGTGCTCGACCAGATGTATCAGAAAATCCAGCATCTCGATCTCGAGCTGATCATCGTCACGCGGATCACTGATTTCATGACGACGATCGCACGGTATATGTATCAAAGTCGAAACAGCCGTCCGCCGCTTGAGATTCCAGTCGGGGATACGACGCTGTGGTTCCACGATGTGCTGCACCGGGCGACTCCCATCGCACCGGAGAAGCTTCCATCCGTCGCTCCGGACGATATCGCGGTCCTCCAATACACCGGCGGAATCACCGGAGTGTCTAAGGGAGCGGAGTTGCGGCACCGAAATCTGACAGCCAACGTGCGGCAATTAATCAGCTGGTTTTCCCCCGCCGAGCGGGTGGAGAGCTTTCTCGCGGCCCTGCCGCTCTTTCACGTTTTCGGGATGACCGTCACGCAGAATATCTGTCTGGCAGTCGGCGGCTGCATGGTGCTGGTCCCCGATCCTCGCAACATGCCCGTGCTGCTTTCCCTGCTTCGAAAGAAACAACCCACGGTGATCACACTCGTTCCGGCGTTCGTGCGAAAACTGCTTGAACACTGCGATGCGAAGGACTTTACGTCGACGAGATTTGTCATTTGCGGAGGGGCCTCGCTCCCTTATGAGCTCTTGAAGAAGTTCAAAGAGCGGACCGGTCACTTGATCGTCGAGGGATACGGCCTCTCCGAGGCCTCTCCGGTCACCCACTGCAACCTCGCCCGTGGGCTGTCGGTCAAGCGATCCATCGGATTGCCCATTGCAAACACCGAGGCAAAAATCGTGGACGAAGCGGGCCGCGACGTGCCGGACGGGGGGGTCGGTGAACTGTGGGTGCGAGGTCCGCAAGTGATGGAACGGTATTGGAACAGCCCCGTGGAAACGGCGAACGTGCTGAAGCCCGGCGGTTGGCTCGCGACCGGCGACATGGCACGCACGGATCAAGATGGCTTTTTCTACATCGTGGACCGGAAGAAGGACATGATTCTGTCACCCTCGGGCTTCAATGTGTATCCCGCCGAGATTGAGCAGGCGCTCCTCCTTCATCCACATGTGCGTGAGGCTGCGGTCATCGGAGTGCAGGTCGGAGACGGCGGCGAATCTATCAAAGCCTTTGTCGTGCTGAAGACCACCCCTGTCTCTGCGGAGGACCTGATCGCGCACTGCCGGCGCTACCTGGCATCGTACAAAGTGCCCAAGAACATTGAGTTCCGCACCGAACTGCCCCGATCGATTCTTGGGAAGATGCTGCACCGGATATTGCGTGTGGAGGAACGGGCCCGACTGCAACTCCTACGTTCCTAGCCGGTGTTGGACGAAGCACGAAACCCGAAACGTCTCTGGAGGCAAGGCAGGTTACCGACATGCCGAGCGAGTGCCAAGGCAGCGGAGAGTCCGGGCGATTCAATGCCTATGAGATTAATGAGCGGGGGATCTTCTTTATCTACGGAGACGATGAAGTCGCTCTTGCGTCCGTCTCCCGTCATGACACAGGGCCGAATTCCGGAATAGGCCCAGCGAAGATCGCGCTCGTCCAAGGCCGGGAGGAATTTCTGCAAAGCCTCAATGAACATGCCCGGTGGCGTTTTCCCCGACGTGTAGTCCGTTTTGTCCTGGACCGCCACCTCGTTCGGTCCCACGAACAGCCGTCCGTTCGGTCGGGGACCGAAATGAATGCCCTTGCCTGTCGCGTGAGCAGGCAAGGCCGGATACACCAAGCGTCCAATGAGGTTGTTGTTCTCCGGGGAGACGAGTTCGTAGTACTCACCCCGTAGCGGGTGGATGGTATACTTTTTATGGTGTAGGGCGAGGGAGGCGACATCGTCGGCATAGAGTCCTGCGGCATTGATCAAGCAGGTGGCGCGGATCCTCTTACGGTCGGTGGTGACGATGTACATGGCGGCGTCTTCATCAATTCCGATGACCCGGTTATTGAAGGCAAACGTGGCAGCTGTCTCTTCCGAGTCGGTCCTGAGTGATTGCACAAAGGCCACGGGGTCTATGATGCAAACGCTCGGAATGACAATCCCACAGCAGTTATGGAGATTAGGCTCCCACGCATGCAATCGTCTCGGCGTCACGAACGATACTCGGATGTTCGTCTTCCAGGCGTTGACCCACAGCCGCCGCAACGTGGCTATCTCGCGCCAGAGGCCTCGACGGACATCCTCCCATGAAATGGCAATGACCATTCCTGTTCTGAGCAACGGAATGCCATGCTGCAACGCGTACGAGACCGCCAACGCGCTTCCTTCCCGGGCCAGCCGTCCCTTTAATGAACGGGGGTGCTCATGGATTCCGCTATGGAGCACGCCGCTGTTGCGCGCGCTGGTCTCCTGTCCTACGGTCTCGCGTTGTTCGAGCACCACGATGCGGAGCGGACGGTCCCGGGGCCGCTGTCCCAACTCTCTGGCGAGGGCACATCCTATAACGCCGGCGCCCACAATACAGACAACATACGTTTCCATATGGTCGCATCCCTGGAATCCAGGAGTAGGCCGAGCAAATGGTGGCCATGTTATCGTGATACATCCATGGTCGGTCCGGCACATCGGGGTCCAGTCTCAATGCAGCAGGTCTCCTGGGAACATAAGGCCGGAGGATTCGCATGCCGGATGGCTCGAATAAATACGGGAAAATCTTGTTCGTGTTTGGCGGGGGCGGATGTAAAGCCATCATCCAAGCGGTCGAGGCCGCAGAATTGGTCCATGCCGGCCTGATTCCGTCCCACATCATGAGTTCCTCCGCGGGAAGCTGTAATGCCCTCGGGTTTGTCGAGAATCCCGGCGCCGTGGGAGCCGAGAAAACCATCCGCATCTGGGAAGACTATATCACCTCCCCCGACGCGGTCTATGAGGTCCATCCGTTCCTTCGAGAAAAATTAACGCGGCTCTTAGGGGTGGTTCCGCGGGCGACTCAAGGCTTAGACCCCTGTGGATCGATGTTCCACGATCTCAAGAGGGCCATCAAGTTTCTTCCACTGGTGCTGTCCTTTTGTCTGCGCATGCCGTTCCGCACGGCGGGCCGTACCGTCAGCTTCATCTTTCGCCTTATGGACACATTTGAATCCCAGCACAAGTCATTCCGGCGACTTGTGCAGGCGCCGGAAATCCAAGAAATGTTCGATGAGGTGGATAAATATTTTGAATTTAAAC
>JBKJWE010000458.1:0-12946 GCA_046717045.1 Nitrospiraceae bacterium
CCCGGGAACCTCGTCGGACGGGTGATGAGTCTTTACAGCACGGGGGCGATGGTGGCCGCCATCAGCGGGATCAGCACGTTCGGATGGGTCACAGAACGATTCGGTGAATCGGCGGGAGTAGCCGGAATTGGCGCGACTTTTCTTCTGACCGCCTCCCTGGGAGCCTGGTTGAGCCGCTCAATCCGAAACCGTTGAGAGGGACGAGTGAAATACGTCGATCGTCGGAATGATCAATCCCGTATTGTTGCCTCCTCCTCGCTGACCGATGAGCGCATCGAGGTGCTGAAGCAGGGGGATACATTCGGCGTGTTTGATCGCTACGGCGACGTCCATACTCTCAGAACCGGCTCGCAAGGCCTCTACCACGAAGGGACCCGCTTTCTGTCCCGATTCGAGCTGACCATCAATGGGGAGCGGCCGCTGCTGCTTAGCTCGACGGTCAAAGAAGACAACGTCTCGCTCAATGTCGATCTGATGAATTCCGACATGACTCATGAGGGAGAAGTCGCGATCGCGCGCGGTGCGGTACACATATCTCGGGCTCGATTTTTGTGGCAAGGTCTCTGCTTCGAGCGCCTGCGCGTCCATAACTACAGCCTCCTTTCCATTCCGCTCCGGCTCTCTTTTTCAGTGGATGCGGATTTTGCTGACTTGTTCGAGGTCCGTGGGAAGAAGCGAAACCGGCGTGGTCGGCGGCTGGAGACCGTCACATCCAAGGACGGAATATCCCTCGGATATGAAGGGCTGGACCAAGTGCAGCGGTGGGTCACAGTCCGGTGCGCGCCGGCCCCGGCCGCAATCCATCCCGATGAGATCCGCTGCGACATGCTCCTGCCAGCGGGAGAGTCCTTCCAGTGGGATCTCACGATCTCTTGTGAAGTCGACAGGCGAGTCACAAGTGAGCTTTCCTATGACAGCGCCCTCGTCGAAGCAGAACGAGCGCTCCATTCTGCCAAGGCGGACGATTGTCTCATCGTGACATCGAATCAGCAATTCAACGTCTGGCTGAACCGCTCGCTGGCCGATCTCCACATGATGGTCTCAGATACCCCCGATGGCCCATACCCCTACGCCGGTGTTCCATGGTTCAGCACCCCGTTCGGACGCGACGGCCTGATCACTGCATTCGAGCTGCTGTGGGTCAACCCGACCATCACCCGTGGCGTCCTGGCCTATCTGGCAGCGACTCAGGCGAGGGAGGTTGTCCCGGAGCAGGATGCGGAGATCGGAAAAATTTTGCATGAAACCCGTAAGGGAGAGATGGCGGCTCTCCAAGAGATTCCGTTCGGTCGCTACTATGGCAGCATCGACTCAACGCCGCTGTTCGTCATGTTGGCCGGAGCCTATTACGAGCGGACGGGCGATCGGGCGTTCATGACACACATTTGGCCGAATATCGAGCTGGCCTTGCAGTGGATTGATGAGGCAGGCGATCTCGATCACGATGGCTTCGTGGAGTATAGCCGGCAAGCGAAAGGCGGGCTCGTCCATCAAGGATGGAAAGATTCGCAGGATGCCGTGTTTCATGCAGATGGCAGTCCGGCGGAAGGCCCCATCGCGCTGTGCGAAGTGCAAGGTTATGTGTTTGCCGCCAAGCGGTGCGCGGCTCGATTGGCCCTGGCGCTCGGCCATCCGGAGCATGGCAGGCGACTCTTCAAGGAGGCAGACAAGCTACGTACTCAGTTCGAGCGAAGCTTCTGGTGTCATGACCTCTCTTCTTATGCCTTAGCCTTGGACGGATTGAAGCGGCCCTGTCGAGTCAAGACGTCGAATGCCGGACACTGTCTCTGGGCCGGTATTGCCGACCAGAAGCACGGCATGAAGACAGCCAGAACCTTAATGGGTGAGGAGTTTTTTAACGGATGGGGTGTCCGAACAGTCGCAGCCACGGAGATTCGATATAACCCGATGGCATACCATAATGGATCGGTTTGGCCCCATGATAATGCCCTCATCGCAGCCGGTATGGCGTCCTACGGCTTCAAGCAGGGCGCGATGAAAATTCTCAGCGGACTCTTCGATGCCAGCCTGTTTCTCGATCTGCATCGGCTGCCTGAACTGTTCTGCGGATTCTCGCGCCGGCCTGGTGAAAGCCCGACGCTGTACCCGGTCGCTTGTAGTCCTCAAACGTGGTCCTCGGTCGCAGTGTTCCTGCTGCTCCAATCTTGCCTCGGTTTGCGCATCGAGGCTCCGCGGTCACGCCTGTCATTCTCCCAACCGGTCTTGCCTCCGTACCTGGAGCACATTGAGATTAAGAATCTCCGGATCGGAGACGCCGTCGTCGACCTCTCGCTTGAACGTCATGCGCAGGACGTTGGTATCAACATACTGCGAAGAGAAGGGCGAGTCGAGATTGTCGTCACGAAATAACCGAACACGGCGCTTTCTTGTATCATGCGGGAGCATGCGTTCATCGAGACATGTTGTCCTCAAAGGACAAGATGTTCCCGTGACCATCATCTCCTTGACCCGCGGTGATGAAGCCGCATAGCTATATTCATTGTAAACATTGCGACTTGCCGTTTTGACATACCGTCTCGCTAAACGGTCTGTGTCTTGCACGACGGTATTTTAGTATTTGTTATAACGTGCCGTGCATGGCAGGGCCTATTAAATCGCTCGAACTTTGGTATGAGCAGCAGGAATCGGCTTCGGCTTGCTATTTGGTTCTCAATCAGGTGACAAGACGAGACGCTAGCTTGGTATTTTGGTCGGGGACGTAAAGGAACAAGCAGGGGAGATCCTAGATGCCGGACTGTTCAGCCAGCATGCCGTTTCGTTTCGTCTCTTGCATGGAGTTGCGAGAGAGTCTTGGGAAACGGACACAAGACGTCCACCGGCTGCTGGAGATCATCGAAGAGGTGCCGGCGGACAGCATTTATTATCACACCCATAGCTATTACTTGCGGCATCCCTATACCCAGGAACTGTACCCCAACGACTTCGCGACCTGGGTAGCCCGACATGCGCAAGACCGGATTCTGGGTGAGCGGTTGGGTGTTGTAGACCCCTTCGACTTCAACGACATCGAGACTGTTCGGGACGAATTGGTCAGCATCATCGGCGATCACTTGGACCGTGCGGGGGGGGCCATCGCGACGAGGGTCGCAGAACCCTTCGAGTTCGTCCGTTCGCACGTCATCGAAGTGGACTTGCACATCCAGGTGGCCACGCTTCAGGAATTTCGTGACGAATTGAACCACGTGGAGATCGGAGCCGTCTACAATCACATCTGCGAGGCAAGGATGCGGAAACATCGGCCGAGTGGGGATTTTGCCGATTGGCTGTCCGCCGAAACGGGGCTGGGCTTGGCGGAGCTGAGCACGCAGGTCGTCAATGTAGGGCGCCTCGGACTGAACTTGGAAGGCATGCGTGCGCGCATCGTGAACCTCTGTGATCAGGCCTTGGGCGCAACGGCTTGACGCGGTGATCGAGGGAGGAGAGCAGGATGGCACCGATGTTGGCGGAGTACCGCAACGTGGCTCCGACTGGAACAGTGGATTTCCTCCGAAGGCTGGGAGAATTGGCTCAAGGCAGGACGATGTTGCACGTCAATTCTACCCGCTATGGCGGCGGCGTGGCGGAAATTCTTCACCGATTGCTTCCGTTGATGGATGAACTGGGAGTGAAGACCCGTTGGGAAGTGCTTACAGGAAACAACCTGTTCTACCGGACGACGAAGAGTTTCCACAACTCGCTGCAGGGCACCAAGCAACGAGTCACCAAAGAGATGTTCGATTCCTACGTCGAGTGCAACCGCGAGAATGCCAAACGATTGAACTTGGACGCCGACGTCGCCCTGATCCACGACCCTCAACCGGCGCCGCTCATCGACCATCGCCCTTCAGGCGCGAAATGGATCTGGCGCTGCCATATCGACCTCTCGACGCCGCAACGGTCCGTCTGGCAATTCCTGCGTCCCTACATCATTCGGTATGACGCGGCGGTGTTCTCGTTGCCGAAATTCGCCCAACGGTTGCCGATTCCGCAGTTTCTCGTGTATCCCTCGATCGACCCGCTCAGCGACAAGAATCGCGAGCTTCCGGAAGAGGAGGTCGGAGCCATCCTGAGTCGACTTGGAATTCCTCAGGACAAACCGCTTCTCGTGCAAGTCTCACGATTCGACCGCTTCAAGGATCCGGTCGGGGTGGTCGAAGCCTACCGTATCGTGAAGAAGAGTCACGATTGCCGGTTGGTGTTGGCGGGAGGGAGCGCTGACGACGATCCGGAAGGCGCAGAGGTGCTTGCCGAAGTTCGAGAAGCGGTGGGCAATGACCCCGACGTGCATATCTTGCTCCTCCCACCGACGGCAAACATCGAGATCAACGCACTGCAAATGGCTGCAGGGGTTGTGCTGCAAAAATCCACGCGCGAAGGGTTCGGACTTACGGTCGCCGAAGCCATGTGGAAAGGCAAACCGGTGATCGGTGGAGAGACCGGCGGGATCACGGCCCAGGTCATTCACGGCAAAACAGGATATACCGTCAACTCTCCGGAAGGAGCCGCGTTCTATATCAAACATCTTTTTAATAATCCTGAACTCATGGCAGCCATTGGGCGGCAAGCGAAGGAATATTCCAGGCATCGGTTCTTGATCACCAGACAGCTTCAAGACTATTTGGGAGTAATGATTCATCTGTCCCGTTCAGCTAGGTGAATTGATCGAAGAGGAGGTTGCATAATGCCCGCAGATCGACTCATTGCGGTATCGAACCGTCAACCATACGAACATTATCGAGAGAACAATCGACTTCTTTGTAAGCGGACCGACGGAGGGTTGGTGTCGGCTCTGGATCCGGTGCTTCAGCGATGCGGGGGCACCTGGATCGCCTGGGGGAGCGGACCAGCCGATCGCGATGCCGTGGGACCGGACATGTCCGTCGAGGTGCCTCCTGAATCCCCGGCCTATCGACTTCGTCGCGTCTGGCTGACTCCAGAAGAAATCAAGGAGGGTTACCTCGGATATGCCAACCAGGTGTTGTGGCCGCTGTGTCATATCACGTTGGACCGCATTACCTATCTGAAAGCGTTTTGGCCGGCCTACCGGGCTGTGAATCTCCATTTTGCCGAAGCGGTGCTGGATGAACTGGATCGAGAGCCGGGACCGGTCTGGATTCATGATTTTCAGCTGGCGCTTCTCCCCGCGATGGTGAAGGTTGCGCAGCCGACTGTGCCGGTGTCCGTGTTTTGGCACATCCCATGGCCCGGTCCAGATGTGTGGCGCATTCTCCCAGAACGTCGCGAAGTGCTGCTTGGGTTGCTGGGATCCGATCTCATCGTGTTCCAAACACCCAGCCACGCCGACGCTTTTCTCCAATGTGCGCATGAATTTCTCGGCGCCGTTGTGAACGCTTCCGGTGACCAGGTGCTGTACAACGGTCATGAAACCAGGGTGACGGCCAATCCCATCAGCGTAGACTTTCGGATGTTCTCAGAGCATGCGTTCAGTCCGGATGTGGACCAAGCCGAGACAGTCCTGAGACAAAGATTTGGTCTTCGTTCGGGGATTAGACTGGGGCTGGGCGTCGATCGTTTGGATTACACCAAAGGCCTGTTGAAACGATTGTGGGCGCTTGACACGTTCTTTACACAATATCCCCAATACCGGGGAAAATTCACGTTCCTCCAAATCGCCGTCCCTACCCGCACCGAACTCGATGCATACCAGCGCTACCGCGATCTGATTCGAGAAACGGTCGCCGACATTAATCAGCGACACCTCGCCCAATTCGAGGGTGTGACTCACGGAGGGAAAGACTGGACCCCGATTGAATTACAGGAAGGGCGGATCGGGTTTGACGATCTGGTGGCGTTGTACCGCATGGCCGATTTCGCATTGGTCAGTTCCGTCTATGACGGGATGAATCTCGTGGCCAAGGAATACGTCGCAGCGCAAGTGCGTGAAACCGGTGTGTTGCTGGTCAGTCAGATGGCCGGAGCCGCAGAAGAACTACCGGGTGCCATCGTGATCAACCCTTATGAAACGGAGGGCATGGCGGAAGCCATGAAAGTGGCTTTGGAAATGCCGTCCGATGAACGCGGGCGAAGAATGCGCCGGATGCGATCCTATCTTTCCACGCATGACGTCCATGCATGGGTGGACGGCTGCCTCCATGATGCGTTCGTAGGGGCTTAGTGCTGAGGGCATGCCACGATCGAACATAGGATCGGTGCGTGCGAGGCTCGCGTCGATCGGCTTGGCTCGTTTAATCCTGTTTCTCGATTTCGACGGCACGTTGGTTCCGATTGCCGCACGACCAGGCAACGTCCAGTTGAATGAAGCGGTGAGAGGAGGACTCGACCGGTTAGCGCGCCTGATTCCGATCGTGGTCGTAAGCGGTCGTTCAGTCGGTGATCTCCGCCGCATCATCGGCCTTCGGCAACTCCATTATATAGGCTTGCACGGTTTCTCCTATGCGAAACCTGGCCGGTCCACTTCGTGGCTGGTTGCACGGCCTCCGCGGCGAATCGTTTGCCGATGGAAACAGGCGCTCCAAGACGTCGCCGGACCTATAGATGGTGCATGGGTAGAGGATAAAGGTATCAGCGTCGCGTTGCATGATCGACAAGTCACCGCTCGGGCTCGCCCCCTTTTGCGCCGACGTGCGATAGAGGCGTTACGGGGGTGGTTGTGTAAGAAGCAGATTCGTCTCTTACGCGGAAAACGGGTGCTAGAGGTCCTTCCAGCCGTTGACTGTGACAAGGGAACCGCCGTGTCGCGGTTGCTTCAAGAACCCTGGGCTCGGTCTCGCGTCCCCGTGTATCTGGGGGACGATGTGACCGACCTACCGGCCCTCGCGCGGGTCGGGCGCTCCGGTGCAGCCATTCAGGTTGGATCGATACCAGGCGCTCCAAAAGGTTATCTTCGACTGGCAAATAGTGAAGCGGTCGAAGATCTTCTCTACGACCTCACCAATCGGCTCAATCACAAGGGTTCTCGATCACGTTTAGCACCAGGTCGTCGGGGATCACACCCGTTGGTGTAAAACGAGGGGCAGTTGAATCGATACGAGGCTCCTGTCAAGGAGTGCCGTACGCGATGTCCTGCTCTCGCTCGACCCGAACTATGGTTTATCCGTCGATAGCTTTTTGCCGAGGCGACGGGCCAGCCGGACCATGCCAGGGGAGCGGTCGGCAGGATTCAGCAGCACGTTGAGCAGGTGGACCTGGCTCTGGTCGGCGAGGGCGGCGGCGAGCGCTCGCTCGAATTCTCCTTGTGTGGCAATGCGTGTGCCTATTCCGCCGCCGATCAGGTCGCAGATTCGCTCATAGCGCCACTCGTGAACATCGTTGAAAGGACCTTCGAGGATCTCCCGTTCGGTCGAATAGCCGCGATTGTTCAACACGATGACGATGGGCGATTGGCCGTAGCGGACGCAGCTGGACAACTCAGAGCCGGTCATCTGAAAGGCGCCGTCGCCCACGAGGACGATGGGACGCAAAGAGGGGTCGGCACAGGAAGCCCCCAACGCAGCCGGGACGGCAAAACCCATCGACGTATAGTAGGCGGGCGACAGAAACTCGAAGCGCCGGTGGACGTGGAGATCCGCGGCTGCAAAGAGCGATTCCCCCACATCGGCGATCACGATGGTCTTTTCGTGCAGCACGCTATCAAGATATTGGAACAGTCCGTTCAAGGTGATCAGCGAGTCTGGCGAAACCGCCTGTCTCGTTGTTGGGGACTGAGGGGGTAACGCGCGCGAGGAAAATGAGGGCAACGATGCCGCACCCATGGCTTTGACAAAGTCCTGGAATCGGATGGAGTCGTATCGATGGTGTTTGATGGCGACACGATCCGCGGTGGCATGGATTGTCCGGCCTTCGGAGAGAAGCGGAGACCGCGCATCCAGATCTTCCACGTCCGACAGGATGGAACCGAGAATCAAGAGACAGTCGGACTCATTGACGAATTGCTGGACCTCGTCGCGTGCGATCAGACCGCCATATACGCCGACATATAATGGGTGGTCTTCCCGAATAATGGATTTGCCCAGCAACGTCGAGGCGATTGGGACGTTGAGCCGTTCGACCAGGCGCGTCAGATCGTCGTGGAGGCCGAACCGTCCGATTTCGGCTCCCGCGAGTATGCAGGGCCGCTTCGCGCCGGAGAGCATCGTACGCACTTCACTGATCGCCTCGTCCAGGGCCGCCGGATCGCTCGGCTCATCTTCGATGCAGGAAGAGCGAGACGATGGAGGCAAGGGAGCATGGACCATGTCGCGTGGAATTTCGAGATAGATCGGCCGGCGGTACCGCAACAGCGCGGCGAAGGCGCGGTCCATTTCACGCTCGGCGGTCAGCGGATCGTCCAGGGCGACGGCGGCGACGGTCATCCTTTCGAACACCTCGCGCTGAGTCGAAAAATCCCTCACCATGTGGTGCATATACGGTGTGCGCGTCCGTTCAGACAATCCTGGCGAGCCGGTGAGTAACACCACCGGCGACCGCTCAGCATAGGCGCAGGCGATCGCGTTGACGGTATTGAGTCCGCCGACGCAGTAGGTCACGCAGACGGCGCCGATGCCGTTGATGCGGGCATAGGCGTCGGCGGCAAAGCCCGCGCAGTCTTCGCGGGTCGTGCCGATATGCTTGATCGGGGACGCTTCGAGCAATTTGTAGAGGCTCAGCACGTAATCGCCGGGGATGCCGAAAATGTGGCGGACGCCGAGTTTGTGAAGTCGATCGATGACGGTCGAGCCAATGGTCGGCTTGGTACCCATACCCCAGTAAACCCTAGCCGGTGATGTCCGTCAAGCGAATGCCCATCGAGCTCACAGTTCGCTCGCGTGCAACAGAACGGACTTGACCTGCCCCCACCAGCCAGCGGATAAGTGAGTGGTGACGACGATCAACGAAAAGTCGACCGGGCAAGTCCGGCTCATGCGCCAGCACGCGTCGGGCGAGCCGGGTCATCTGTGGGTCTATGCCGGCCATATCGAGGGGGTGTCTGGCGATCCTCATGCCGGCGACGTCGTCGATCTGGTGACAGCAAGCGGTCGGTTCTTTGGGCGAGGATTCTTCAATCCTGCATCCAAGATACGGGTAAGGATTCTCACGTTTGAGAACGAACCGATTCATGAACAGTTTTGGCGTGGGCGCGTGGCGCAGGCGGTGAGGCTGCGCCGGCGTATCGTCTCCAGCACGAGCGCTTTTCGGCTTGTGTATGGAGAAGCGGATCGGATGCCGGGGCTGATCGTCGATCGATATGCTGACCTGCTCGTGATGCAGGCGCTGTCCGTGGGAATCGACCGACGAAAGGAACTGCTGGCAGACCTGCTGTGCCAGGAGTCCGGGGCCAGTCGTGTCTTTCTCCGCAACGATGCGAAGAGCCGAACTCTAGAAGGGCTGCCTCTTGAAAAAGGGTTTCTGCGAGGTAGCGGAGCCACGAGGGTCGAAGTTCATGAAGGGGCTGCTCAGTTTACCGTTGATTGTGAGCGGGGGCAAAAGACCGGCTGGTTTTGCGATCAGCGTGAGAATCGTCTAGCTGCCGCGTCGCTGGCAGCCGGTGCGGAGGTATTGGAAGTCTTTTGCCATACGGGGGCCTTTGGGATTCACGCGGCGTTGGCTGGAGCCAAGTCGATCGAAGGACTTGACGTCAGCGAAGATGCGCTGGCGTTGGCGCGTGACCATGCCACATTGAACAAGGTTGACACACGCTGTACGTATCGGACAGCCGATGCCTTCGACGAGATGCGAACACTCGAACGGAACGGCCGGCGCTACGATCTCGTGCTCCTAGACCCGCCGGCCTTTGCCCGAAGTAAACAGGCCGTGCCCCGCGCCTTGGCAGGGTATAAGGATGTAAATCTGCTGGGGATCAAGCTGGTCAAGCCGGAGGGATTTCTGGTCACGAGCTCGTGCTCGCATCATGTCTCGGAACAGGACTTTTGGACGGGGATCATGCATGCGGCTCGCGATGCCAAGCGGCAGGTTCGGATGATCGAACAGCGTGGCCAGGCCAGCGATCATCCTATCCTCGCCGCCATGCCGGAAACGCGCTATTTGAAGTTTTTTATCCTACAAGTGTTGTGAACGTGAGATCGGCGGGGTGTTCTGGTTTGTCTGGTTTACCAATCAACGGGACAAACAAAACAAACCAGATAAACGAGATCAACCCGACAAACTACGAACGACGCTTCGCGAATTCGGCCAGTGTCTTCGCCTAATCGCTCGGCGGTTCGAAGTGTCCGGAGGGTCGGTTCTGCCATGGGATAGTCGCCTGCTTGGATTGTTTGACCAAACTCCGCAAGCTTGCCTCTGCCGCCCGCAGTAACTTCGGTTCACCGCTTTGAATCACCGCCGTCAGCAGCACATACAGGTTGCGATCCATTCGTGAGCCGGAGAGGATGCGTTCGGTGATGGGGTCCGGACTGGCTGGATCGGGGGGATCTTCTTCATCCGGTCCTTCGAACAGCGCTCGGAACAATGTCGGATGGGCGAAGAGCCAAGCCGTTGGGATTTTCAGGACGCCGGCCAACGATTCGAGTGTCGATGCCGATGGGTCGATCTCCTCCGCTTCGATCGCCTCGACCGTCGCGGGTGAAAGCGCGGCTTCAAGCGCCACATCGTCGATCGAGTAGCCACGCGAGAGCCGCCAGGCTTGAATCTGAGGGCCGATTCCCATGGTCAGATAGTACTGAAACGGCATTTTTGCCGCAACCGCTTTACGAGGGAGGTGCGACACACAATATAAATAAATCGATAGCTTACGACGTTTTTCTCCCAGTGGAAGATGAGCAATCAATTCAGGTACAATGGGGCTATCATTTGATGTTCGATTCAGTGAGGAGGCGTGTCATGCTGGGAACAGATATTCGAGGGATTCTCGCCGAAGAAGAAGAGGTTCAACGGCGAAAGCAGGCGCTGAAGTCGCTCTTGATCATGCGCTCGAAGCAACTGCGTGAATCGTTGGAGCAGCGCATCAAGCGGGCGCGTATCGGCGGTGACTGGGTGCAGCTGTCGAAAGAAGAATGTGCGACGATCCATAAACAAGAAAAGATGCACCTCAAGTCTCAGTTTGAGCAACTCCAGCACGAGCAGGACCGGACCCGGGGCAAGCTGACCCAACTGAAGCGTGCCAAGGCGCGGGCTCAACGGATTCGAGCCGCTGAAGCGGCATCCGGCCGGAAGCGTCGGTAACCGGCGGTGTCTTCCGACTGGCTGATGCCCTAGCGTGGCTGCAACACTTCCTCTCTTGACGCGGGCGCAAGGCGCGCGAGTCAAGCACCTCCTCCAGGAAAAACACACAAGGTCCAAAGAGCGAACCTTCGTCGTTGAAGGCGCCAAGGCGGTGTGCGATCTCCTCGCCCTCTATCCCAATCAGATTCTGAGCCTTGTGGCCACACCCGGGTATGTGAAACGTGAAGACGAATCCAGCCGCAGACTTCGGCAGGGGCTTGCGGTCCCTCAGTATTCCTGTCCAGACCTTGATTTTTCAAAACTCTCCGACCTCGAATCGCCTCAAGGAATCCTCGCGGTGGTGCGTCAACCGAGCTGGGATGAGAATGAAGTCCTCAAACGACCAATTCTCTTGGGTATTTATGGAGAGCAACTCCAAGATCCCACTAATGTCGGCGCAATCATTCGCACTGCCGCGGCGCTCGATGCCGGTGCGCTCTGGCTCACGCCGGACTCCGCCGACGTCTACAGCCCCAAAGTGGTGCGTTCGACCAGCGGCCTGTTGTTGTCTGTGCCGATCTTCGTGACGCAGGATGTGTCGGAATTGATTAAAGCCGAGTGCCAGATCTATGCAGCGGAGGTCTCAGGTCGTGACGCTGTTCCTATCCTGCATATTCGACAGCGGCCTCGAAAACTCGTGCTCGCCGTAGGGAACGAAGGCCGAGGCCTCTGCGCTTCCACCAGCAAGGTTGCGTCCAAACGATTTACGATCCCATTAGCCCGCCAGGTTGAGTCTCTCAATGTCGCCGCCACCGTGGCCATTGCCACGTTCTATTTCGGGCAACTGTCGTACATCGATTAAGCCTGGGACAGCGTTCACTACGTGGGCGAGGGGTCTATCGGCTCTCGTTCGGTTGATGCGACGATCCTGGCGACGCTTCTGCGGTTGGGGTTGGGCTTTGCAGGATTGTGAAGAAGAATTGGTGCCGAGGGACAGAATCGAACTGTCGACACCAGCCTTTTCAGGGCTGTGCTCTACCAACTGAGCTACCTCGGCACATTCCAAGCAAGAAGACCCGGCACTGTTACAGAAACACTTTGCAAAAATCAAGGCACCGCTTGGAAACCCTGGAAGTGTCTATCCCGTCACCGAGAGAGTCATCATCACTGCTTGTGGATAAGCAAGCTTGGTTTGGCGGAGAGGGAGGGATTTGAACCCTCGGTAGAGGTTTTAGCCCCTACAACGGTTTAGCAAACCGTCGCCTTCGGCCACTCGGCCACCTCTCCGCATCTCACACATTATGCGCGGGGTTCCCGGTCACCTATGATGTGGGTGATGACTGAGGGAGTGCCAGCGAGAGAGGCGTGATCTTACCTCAGGCCTGGCAAGCGGTACAAGAGATTCCGAGGCAGGAGAGTCGGATTGCAGTCTTGTGACACGTCACGTCAAATCGAAATTCCACTGGAGTTCGAAGGGCTTTCTGGCAAGGTGCGCTAATGTGGTCGGTAGAGTGCGGATCCATTGAGCAAGGAGTATCGGGCTCTGCGCGTGGGCTTGTCGTGCGCTGTGTGCGAATGAGTGGCGGTCGGACTCTTGGGGGCAGATGCCGTTGTGCGCAAGCAGCTGACGCTGAAAATGGGTGTGCTATACCTGAGTTCCACATGACTGGGGCGGATGACGCCACTGGCCGCCAGCATCCGCAAGGCCGTCCGTGTGTACTTTCGCCGAGTCCGATGAGCATTCATTGATCGGATAGGGGACAAGAGAACTCGCATCATGCTGTCGCTCACTCCATTAGACAGGGTCGCGGTGGGGTTAGGTCTACAT
>JBKJWE010000459.1:0-2673 GCA_046717045.1 Nitrospiraceae bacterium
ATCCGGTCATCCGGATGGGGCCCGTGGTGTTTTCCATTTGTCTCGTTCATCTGGTTTGTCTTGCTCAACCAAACAAACGAGATAGACCAGACAAACCAATCAAACCTCTCGCTACCCCTGGATATCGTCTTGGATCATTTCTTCGCTGTCCGGCATGCCGTAGGCGACGAACTTGGCGTACGAGAGATAGATGGAGGCGCTGTCGCGCATCGCATTGTACCCATGGGTCATACGAACAAGTTTTTCAGATTCCTGGCCTTCGGTCGATCGCATCGACTTCACCTGGTCCTGCAGGACCAGAGTAAAGCGTTCCATGGCCTGTTCGACTTCCCGGTAGGCCTGTAAGATCGTGTCTGTCATAGTTGTCCTCCCTCACGAAGGCAGCATACACTAGGCCATCCAGGCCTTCAACCGGGCTGGTACGTACCGGATTTCCTCTCAACTGCTTTCCGTACTCGAGGATGCAGGTGGCATCTCCGAGAACCGCGTGCCGCAGGCCAGCCTGGTCCAGGCCGTCGCGGATTTGTCTCGCCGGTTTACCAAAGATCGTGCGGTGCTCGATCGCCGGTACCTTGACGATCGGCTAGCGGCTGCCGCTTATCGCACATACTTCGTCCCCGTTAATCTGGCAAAGGTGCAAATCCTCCTTGACGAACTCCCAGACGACTGTTGCGATGGACAGAAATCCTGGTCCGTTCTGGATGTCGGTTCAGGCCCCGGGACCGGCTCACTAGGAATACTGGATTGGATCTGCAGGCGGACACCGTCAGGTTGCCCGTCGCTCGATGTTGTCGCAGTCGACCACTCGTCGGACGCGCTCCTGGATGCCGTGCAGTTGTGGGAAGCCTATTGTCGGAAGGCGCAGGTGTCGAACGCGCGCATGCAGACCTGCGCGGGGAACATTGAGAAGATCGGGAAGGGGCCAGTGGCATCAGCAATTCAGCAGGCTGCCCCATACGACCTCATCATTTTGGCGAATTGCCTCAATGAGGTGTGCAGCGCCGCTGCCGACCCGCCAGCGGAACGAGCTGCGCTGGTCGTGGCGCTGATGGCCACGTTGAAGCCGCAGGGGACGCTCATGCTCATTGAGCCGGCATTGCGCGAAACTGCGCGCGACCTGCACCGGATGCGCGATCTTCTGCTCCGGCAACAAGTCGGCACGGTCTATAGCCCTTGTCTGCATGAGCTGGCCTGTCCTGCTTTGGTCCGTCAGGACGATTGGTGTCACGAAGAGCGGCCTTGGGCCCCCCCGGCCATCGTGCAGGCCATTGATCATGAAGTGGGTTTTATCAAAGACGCCCTGAAGTTTTCCTATCTTCTACTGCGGAAAGACGGGCGTACCATCGTGCAGAGGCAGCCGGACGTCTTTCGTGTCGTGAGCGAGCTGCGGGAGTTCAAAGGCGAGAAGCGAGCCTGGTTGTGCAATGAAACAGGACGGCCTGAAGTCGGTCGGCTGGATCGTCTGGCCTCGCCTTCCAATGCTGCCCTCGAGGCGTGGCACAGGGGAGCCATCGTGCAGATCGAACGGATCGTGCATAAGGAACGAGACGGGAAGGTTTCGACACTTGGACGAATTGAGCGCGATGCAGCTGTCGAGATCGTCCGTCCAATATGAATGTTCTAGGAAGGGGCTGACAGGGCCAATCCCTCGTGCTCGCGCAACGCGGCACACAGGGTTGATCGAATTTATAGATTAAGGGCGGTGCTCGTTGGACGCGCGCACGTATGGGATCAGCCCTGCCATCCCTAGTTAAAAAGTGGGGCGGGGACAGACCGCTATAAGTCTGTCCTCGCTCGGAACCTGTCGGGGATGTTTCATGTCGAAGATTAACATTGAGTTTCCCTCATAGAAACAACAAGACAGCGCGCATCCGTTCCACCTGGCCAAGAATAATAGAGTATGGAAACGGGACCGGTCGCTCATAGACCGGTCCCGTTTCTCGGACAGGTCGGGGTACGTTGTTGCTCAGCGCTAAAGAAACGCATAGGATTTGCCGCAGTCAATCAAAGGGATCTGACCCCTTAAGTGGGTTCACGTTGACCGTTGTGCCCAACAAGTCTTCCCCCTGTCAAAGGAGCCACTCATGAAACTGTCGTGTTCACTGTTCGTTGCGCTCCTCGTTTCGCTTGCCTCGCTTGCGTCAGCCGCGGACGGCCTTATCGTCGTCAAGAGTCCGCGCAGGGCAGCCGACACGATGAACCGGTTCGAAGAACTGGTGACTCAGCGTGGCCTTACTGTGTTCGCTCGCGTTGATCATGCGGCTGGAGCACTCAAGGTAGGCAAAACACTTCGTCCAACGGAAGTGCTCATCTTCGGCAACCCGAAAGGCGGTACACCGTTCATGGAGTGCGCCCAGTCCGTAGGCATTGACCTTCCGATGAAGGCCCTTGTGTGGGAAGACGCGTCGGCTCAAGTATGGCTCGGCTACAACGACCCTGCGTTTATGGCTCAGCGCCACGGCGTCGCACAGTGTCCGGTCGTCGAGAATCTCCGCAAGACCTTGTCTGATCTCGCTGCGGCTACTATCGCGCCGTAACTGGTATCAATCAAAGAGTCTGACCCCTTTTGATCCACTCGGTCCGAATAGAGCACGTGTCTAAGGCAAAGACCAAATGACGAACGGCGCGCAGTTTCGGCTCACCATTTTAAATTCGATGCAATCAGACTAGAAG
>JBKJWE010000460.1:0-6096 GCA_046717045.1 Nitrospiraceae bacterium
AGTTTGCCGATGAAACCCGCCAGCGGCGGCACGCCGGCCAATGAGAGCAAAAAGATCAGCATCGAAAATGCGAGGAACGGGGATCGGCGGCCCAAACCGCTGTAGTCGTCGATTTCTTCGCTGCCGATGGCCTGACCTACGGCGATGACGATGGCGAATGCCCCGAGATTGGCGAACAAATAAGTCAGCAGGTAGAACAGGACGGCGTCATTCCCCATCTTGGTGCCGGCGGCCAACCCGATCAGGACGTTACCGATTTGGGCGATGCCGGAATAGGCCAAAAGCCGTTTCATGTTCTTTTGGGCGATAGCCACAATGTTGCCGTAGGTCATGGAAAGAATCGAGACGATGACCAACAACAGCACCCAGGTCGGTTTAAACGTGACAAGCGTCACGAAGAACATCCGCAAGAGGATGGCAAAGGCCGCGCCTTTTGGGGCGATCGACAAGAAGGCGGTCACCGGAGTGGGGGAGCCATGATATGTATCGGGAATCCACGAATGAAACGGCACGGCGCCGATCTTAAAGCCGAGGGCCGCGAAGATCAGCAGGAACCCGATAATCAGGCCGGGCGTGGCTTGCGCGGTTTTCATATCGGAGAACACGAGCTTACCGGTTTCCCCGTAGACGAGACTGATGCCGTAGGCCAAGAGGCCTGCTGCGAAGACGCCCAGGATGAAAAACTTGATTCCGGCCTCATTTGACGCAGGGTCCTCTCGTAGGTAGGCCACAAGGACATAGAAGCCAAAGGTCGAGAATTCCAATGTGACGAAGAGAGACAACAGATCGTTCGCGGAGGCCATAAACATCATGCCGAGCGCGGACATCACAACGAGGAAATAGTACTCCCCGCGGAAGAACTTGAACCGGTGCACATAATCCATCGAGGCGAGAATCACCAGTATTGTCGCCCCGATGATAAACATTTTGAAGAACAGCGCCATGCGGTCGACGACGAACATATTGGCGAAGAGGCTGCCCGTGATGCCGGTGACATCGAACCAGATCAAGCTGCCGAGCGTCGCGGCGAGTCCGACCATGCTCAGATAGGCCAACTGTTCTATGGGCAGTCGTGGGAACGAAAAATCCACGATGAGCACGAGACAGAGCCAACAGGTCAGCAAGACCTCCGGCAACAGCAAGAGCAGATCGGAGCCTGTCATTGTGAGCGCGAAGGTCATTCTGACCTCCGTGAAGGGTCAGGGGTCAGGGGTAAGGGATTAATTGCCAACAATGGCGCGTCAGAGGACCCGCGCGGACGCGTCGTTTCACGTTTCACGTGTAACGTTTCACGATCAAGCGCCGCCACTGGGACGACGTGGGTAATTTTGGCAATCAACGGATCGACACCCGAGCGCACGACGTTGTACAGATGCATGGGGAAGAGACCGAACCCGACGCTGACCGCGATCATGACCAGTAAGGGCAACCGATCGACCAGGGCGACGGCATCATGGGAGTGACTGTATTTCTGATCCATCGCTCCGTAGAAGAGGCCGCGCATCATTCTGAACAGATACGCCAAGGTCAGGACGATCCCGACGACGGCCACGATGACTTGGAGTGGATACTTGTTCCAACTGCCGACGATGATCATCACTTCCGCAATGAAGTTCACTGTGCCGGGCATGCCGATGGACGCCATGCAGGCGACGACGAAACAGCCGGAGATAAACGGCATGCGATTCGAGAGCCCGCCGAGCGAGGGAATATCGCGGCTGTGTGTCTGGTCGTAGATCCACCCGGCCATGGCGAAGAGCATGCCGGTGGCCATTGCGTGAGCGAACATGTAGATGATCGCACCGCTAAGACTGATGTAGTCCAGAGCCGCCATGCCTAAGAAGACGTAGCCCATGTGACTCGAACTCGAATAGCCGATCACATATTTCGTGTCCTTGGCATAGAAGGCCACAAACCCGCCGTAGATAATGCTGAACATACAAAGGACGGCGGCAATCGGCATTAGTTCTCTCGTCGTGTCCGGAAGAATCTCGAAGGCCACGCGAATAATCGAGAAGTGGCCGAGTTTCATCAGCACGCCCGCGTGCAGCATGCTTGTGGCGGCTGGGGCTGCGGCGTGGCCGACGGGAGACCAGGAGTGTAATGGCCAGAGGGGGGCGATCGATGCAAAGCCGAAGAAGATCAAGAGCCAGATGATCTTATCCAGTGTCGTCCCCAGTACCGGAACGTTCATCAGATTAGCATGGGCTCGCAGTTCAAGAATGTCGAAGGTATTGAGCCCGGAATATTTGTAGATCAATAGTATGCCCATCAAGGCTACCACGGCGAAGGCCGAGAGGAACAACACCAGCTTCATCGCCGCATATTCTTTGCTGTTTGAGCCGAAGTTGAAGAGGAACCCGACCGAATCGCGGAGCTTCAACCCTTCCGGATCGGTCATCTCAAGGTACTTCTTGGTATGGCTGCCCCACATGCCGAGGAGCAAGTACATGGGGATGACTGACATCTCGTAGAAAAAATAGAGGAAGAACAGATCCAGCGACATGAACACGCCGATCGTGGCGGCGGCGAGGATGAGCAGCCAAATGTAGAACTCCTTCGTACGATCCTTGATGTGCCAGGAGACGAAGATGCCGGCGAACAATAGGATGGATGAGGCGAGCACTAGCGGCGTCCCAATCCCATCGACGCCTAAGTGGAGGGCGATCCCCAGCTGTTTTGACCAGACGAACTTCTGGACGAATTGGAACCCGCCCCTGACCGGGTCATAGGCATAAAACAGGTAGAGCGAGGTCATTAAGGAGACGAATGCCGAACCTGCCGCAATCCCGCGCACCAGCATGGGTTGCCGATTCGAAACGAAGATCAGCGCGATGGCGCCGATAAACGGGGCAAATAAGATGTAGAGTAGTGTGTAATCACTCATGGTAATCCATCGATTTTGACCCTCGGCTTCAGTTCAACGGCCGCGACAGTGCCTCGTTCCAAACGATCAACCAGCGCCTGCACCGACCCATTCATCATCTTCAAAAACGGAGCGGGATAGAGCCCGATCCAGAGAATCATGACGGACAGAGACAGGGCAATGATGGTCTCACGCGGATGGAGGTCGCTGATCGTCTCTTTGACGGACTTCCCGACTGGTCCCAGGATCGCGCGTTCGTAGTACCAGAGGAAATAGGCCGCGCCGAAAATCACCCCGGTGACAGCGATGGCGCCGTAGAGCCAGTTGGCTTTAAACGTGCCGAGGAGAATCAAAAATTCTCCTACGAAGCCGTTGGTGCCGGGCAAACCGATCGAGGCTAGTCCAATGATCAAGAAAAACGTGGCAAGCAGCGGCGTATACCTGGCCATGCCGCCGAAGGCAGACAAGTGCGTCGTCTGCTGTCTGGTATAGAGGAAGCCTGCGATGAAAAAGAGCCCTGCCGTGCTGAATCCCAAGTTGATCATCGTCAGCAAGCTGCCTTGCAGGCCCTGATAGTTGAGGGCGAACAAGCCAATCACGATGAACCCCAAATGGCTGATGCTGCTGTAGGCCAAGAGGCGGCGAAAGTCCGGTTGGACCAAGGCCATGACCGCCCCGTACAGAATCGCCGCCAGGCCGAGGATCATCAGGATGGTCACCACGGTATGACTCTTCGAGGCCTCCGGCAACAGGGGCAGGCTAAAACGCATGAATCCGAACGTGCCGAGTTTCAGGCCGGCCAAGACGACGGCCATACCGATCGGCCCTTCGAGTAACGCGTCAGGCAACCACGTATGGAATGGAAAGACCGGGGCTTTGAACGCGAAGCCCATGAAGAGAAGCCAAAAGATCAAGACCTGCTGTTCGATGGAAATCGGCACGGCCAGCAGATCCAGAAGATCGAAGGAATACGTCGGCTCGATGTGATGCAGCGTCGCCCAGTGGTGATAGTGAATATCCAACAGGGCAATTCCCACCAGCATAAACACGCTGCCGAGCAGGGTATAGAGCACGTATTTCAAAGCGGCATAATGCCGTTCCGCTCCCCCGCCCCACAGTTTGATCAAGAAGTAGCTGGGGATCAGCATCAATTCCCAGAAAACGAAAAAGAGGATCAGATCGAGAGACACGAAGACACCCATGGTCGACGTTTCGAGGGCCAAGAGCGCCATCATGTACAACTTCACTTGATGGCGGACGGTGTCCCAGGAATAGATGACGATGAGCACCGTGAGGAAGGCGGTCAAGCCGACGAACAGGACGCTGATGCCGTCAACGGCGAGGTGGTAGCCGATCCCCAACGCAGGAATCCACGGCACGTGCTCGGAAAACTGCATGGCCGCGGAATCGGGTATGAAGCGCAGAAGAACGAAGATGCAGAGGGCCAATTCCACCAGCGAGATCGTTAAGGCAGAGGTCCTGACCATATCCTCATCGTCGAAGAGCCAGAGCACGGCCGCACCGATGAGCGGCAAGAAGAGGATGCAGGAGAGAATGGGAAACGTGGATGCGAGTTCTTCGAGCATCTCGTCCGTTAATTCTGCACTATGAGTTGAATGACGACGGCCAAAATGAACAGTCCTGCAACGATAATCGCCGCATAGTGATGGACCATGCCGCTCTGCAGCTGCCGCCACTGTTTGGCGGCCAAGTGATTTCCGTAGCCGATGACATTGACGCCGCCGTAGATCACATGTTTCTCGAACCAAGTTGAGCCGGCCGCTCCCAGCTCCGCGGCCTGTCCGACAGCGCGCACGAGTCCGTCGATTACCGTGCGATCGAACCAATCGAGCAGGAGGCCCAATTTCTTCGTCGGCTCGACAAAGAGGAAGTCATACAGTTCATCAACGTAATACTTATTGAGCAGGGTCGTATAGACGCCGGAAAATTGCGAGGCCCATCCGTCAGCCGTCGTGGGACTGACGCTGTACAGGAAGTGGGCCAGTCCCCATCCGAACAAGGCGATGGTAGTGGCGGCGCCCATCAGCATGAAAATCAAGCCGGCGCTTGCGCCATGTTCGCCGGCTAGGCTCGCGACGGGTGCCAAGAACGTGTGGAGCCAGCCATGCTCGGGCGGAAATCCGAGAATGAGTCCGCCAAGGAGCGACAGGAGACCCAAGGCCATCAAGGGGCCGATCATGACCATCGGCGATTCGTGCACATGTTCTTCCGTATAGTGATCCATTCTCGATGTGCCATAAAACGTCAAATACGTGAGCCTGAACATATAGAAGGACGTCAGCAACGCCCCGATTGCGGCCATGCCATAGAGCACATAGTGATGGTGCGTGAAGGCGTGGCCCATGATCTCATCTTTAGTCCAGAACCCGGCTAACGGCGGGAGGCCGGCAATGGCGATGGTACCGATCAGGAACAGCCGATAGGTCCAAGGAATCTTTTTGCTCAAGCCACCCATCTTCCTGATGTCTTGCTCGCCCGACAGGGCGTGGATGACGGACCCCGCCGACAAGAACAAGAGCGCTTTAAAGAAGGCATGGGTCATCAAGTGAAAAATTGCGGCGGTGTATGCTCCGATGCCGCACCCGAGAAACATGTAGCCGAGTTGGCTGACCGTCGAGTAGGCCAACACGCGCTTGATGTCCGTTTGGACGAGACCGATCGTGGCGGCGAACAGGGCCGTGAGACCACCGACCAGGCCCACGGTCTCCATGGCGGTGGGAGACAAGTCAAAGATCGCGTGGTTGCGGACGATCATATAGACGCCGGCGGTGACCATGGTGGCGGCATGGATGAGGGCGCTTACCGGTGTCGGACCTTCCATGGCGTCCGGCAGCCAGGTGTAGAGCGGGAGTTGAGCCGACTTGCCGATCGCGCCGACTAACAAACAGAGCGCAATTGCCGTGGCCATATCCGGCGAGAGCTGGCCGACCTGGGCGAACACTTTGGTGTAATCGAGCGTTTTGAAATTGATGAAGACCAAGAAGATGGCCAGCAAGAAGCCGGCATCGCCAATGCGGTTCACGACGAATGCTTTCGAGGCCGCTTTGGCTGCGGAGATCTTGTTGTAATAGTAGCCGATCAACAGATAGGAGCAGAGGCCGACGCCTTCCCACCCGATGAAGAGCACGGCGTAGTTGTTCCCCATCACGAGGAGCAACATGGAGACCGTGAAGAGGTTCATAAAGGTGAAGAACCGCGTGAACCCTTCT
>JBKJWE010000461.1:0-4013 GCA_046717045.1 Nitrospiraceae bacterium
TACCGGTTCGATCGAGCAGCCAATGCGCTCTATCAATTCATCTGGCATGAGTACTGTGATTGGTACATTGAGCTGATCAAACCGGTGCTTCAAGATCCCAATAACCCGAACGGGCCGGGAACCAGACAGACGCTCGTTGAGACATTTGAAACCATGATGCGCCTCTTGCACCCCTTCATGCCCTTTATCACCGAAGAAATTTGGCAGACCTTGCCGCACCAGGGAGACAGCATTGTCATTCAGCACTACCCGACGCCCACGGCAATCTGGCAGACGCCTGAGATCGATGAACGATTTGCGCTGCTCGATCGCACAGTTGGTCTTGTCCGCACCGCCCGCGTCCTGTTGAACTATCCTCCGGGACAGCAGATTCGATTCTTTGTCACACACGACAACGCGCATCGCCAGCATTACCTGGAGCAGATCCGACAGCACGTGGCTCACCTGGCTCGCGGAACATCCGACCTCACTCCGATTGCCCAATGGCCCCACACTCAACTACTTCGCCTTGTCACCGAAGGTCTCTCGGTAGGCATTGTGGTCGATCCTGCCGTTGACGTAAAAAAGGCCTTGGATCGACTCGTGAAACAGCAGTCCGAACAGGCCAAGGAGCTCGAACGTCTGGAGGGCAAGCTCCGCAGCAGCGACTTTATCGCTAAGGCCCCACCTGAGGTGATTACCGACCACCATGACCGGGTGCGCGGGCTTCAGCGCGATCTAGCCATGCTCGCCAGTAGCGCGGAGCAGCTGCGCCTGATGTTGGGAGCTTAGTCATGGCAACGCTCCCGGCCGCAGAGATTCGGCGAGCTGTCCGGCAGGCCCTTCACGAAGATCTTGGACAGGGCGACGTCACTACTGCTGCACTGTTCCCGGCCAAAATTCCGGGGTGCGCCACCATCGTGGCACAGCAAGACCTGGTCGTCGCTGGGTTGGCTGCTGCAATCCAAACCTTCCTCATGGTCGATCCCTCGTTGATCCTGTCACCCTGCTGCAAGGAAGGCGACGCCCTCACCCTTAACAAACCCGTGATGCGCATCGAAGGAGACGGCCGTTCCATTTTGATGGCCGAGCGAGTCGCGTTGAATTTTCTCCAGCATCTCTCCGGCATCGCAACATTGACCCGAACATATTGCCAGGCAGTCAAAGACTATCCGGTTATCATTCGCGATACCCGCAAGACGGTCCCGGGCCTGCGTATACTGGAGAAGTGGGCCGTCGCTCTCGGTGGTGGGGAGAACCATCGACGCTCGCTGGGAGACGGCATTCTGATCAAAGACAATCACCTCGCTCTTCTGAAAAAGAGTGGGAGCGCCGTCCGCCAAGCCTGTCGACTCGCTCGTAAGCGACCCTCTCACGACCTTGCCCTAATTATCGAGGTCGAATCCCTCGCCGAGGTTCGTCAGGCCTTGACCGGGAAAGCCGATGTGATTTTACTCGATAATATGACACCTCATATGATTCGTCAGGCGGTGGCCCTCATCAAGGAACGAGCGCTGGTGGAAGCATCGGGAGGCATTACTTTGAAAAACGTTCGGGACGTGGCGGCAGCTGGTCCGGATTTCATTTCCATCGGTGCGCTCACCCATTCAGCCCCGGCGGCCAATCTCGGCCTCGAACTCCAGCGACGAACCGCGCGCCGCCGCACCTAAACCGTGCAACCCTCACCACCATTGACGCGCGACGCGATCGCGAGCACCCTATCGACGAGAGACATCGGTCATCGCTTCGAATTGTTCGATCAAGTGCCCTCAACCAATCGCGAAGCCACCGAGTTGGCGCAAGCAGGATGCGAACATGGCACTGTGATCGCCGCCGACAGCCAAACAGCCGGCCGGGGACGACTCTCCCGCTCCTGGTTTTCTCCAGCCGGCAGCAATATCTATTGTTCCATCGTCGTCAAGAAATCCATTCCTGCCGATCGTCTGACTGATTGGCTATCGTGGTTACCGTTAATCACTGCCCTCGCTACAACAGAAGCCCTTCAGACTGTCGCCGCAGCCGCAGTCTCCGTGAAATGGCCCAATGATCTGGTTATTGGGGATAAGAAAGTCGGCGGGATCCTCTGCGAAAGCGGAGCGACAACAGAAGGCCCCTATCAAGTGATTGGGATCGGCCTCAACGTGAACGTTGACCGCGACGATTTCCCTCTTGAGATTCGCGATCTGGCGACATCCATCTGGCACGAACAGCGCACGATCGTCGACCGCAATAGGCTGTTGGCCCAACTGCTGAACGAACTCGAACCCTGTATCGACGAATTGGCTGCGCGTGGCACAGAACGGTTGGCTCGAGCCTACCGACAACGCTGTTCCACGATCGGCAAGACCGTGAAAGCCACCCTGGCGGCTGGAAGCGACTGTATCGGACTCGCCGAGGCTATTGGCCCGGACGGCTCCTTGCAAGTGCGGTCAACCACCCCTCCGGCATCCCTCCTCAGCCTCCGTGTGGCCGACATCATCCATCTCCGGATCTGAACCGCAGGCTGTTCAAAAAGTCCGGTGGCAAGGCCGCAGTGAACAAAGGGGCGATGCGTACTCTGCTTCGTACGTTGAGTCCCTGAGCGACACGAGAACGCCGCCACCGGACTTTTTCAACAAGACTGCTAGCCAAACCGCCATACGAAAAGTACAATAGGCCTCATGCTCGTCGCCATCGACATCGGCAACACCAATATCGTCTGGGGCATCTACGAGGGTCAGCAGCTGACCGCCCACTGGCGGTTGGCCACAGACGCCAAGAAGACGGCTGATGAATACGGCATTCTCTTTTTCAGCCTGCTCGCCGCCGTCGACATCTCTTCCCACCGCCTCTCGGGCGCCATCATCGCGAGTGTTGTTCCCTCGCTGACGCCCACCTTTGAACAAATGCTCGAACAGTATTTTCAGCAGCGCCCGTTGATCGTCACGTCGGACATGGATATCGGACTGACGCTTCGCTATGCCAATCCGAAAGAGATCGGCAGCGACCGGTTGGTCAATGCCGCCGCGGCGTACCACAAATACCGCCGAGACCTCATCATCGTCGACTTCGGCACCGCCACAACCTTCTGCGCCGTGACGAAAGACGGCCAGTACCTGGGCGGTGTCATCGCTCCCGGCCTCGGCATTTCGGCAGAAGCCTTGTTTGCGCGGGCGGCGAAACTGGCCAAGGTCGAATTCGTTCGCCCCAAGACCGTCATCGGCACGGACACCGCCGGCAGTATTCAAGCCGGTCTCTTGTTCGGCTATGCCGGGCTCGTCGATGCGGTGGTCCGTCGCATGGAACAGGAACTCGGTCATCCGACCTACGTGATTGCGACAGGAGGGCTCAGCGACATTCTCGCGGCGGAAACCACGTCGATTCAGAAGATCGAACCCCTCCTGACCTTGGAAGGTCTGGAACTCCTGTACCGCCGCGCAACGGGAAACCAGCCCCCTGCACACTGGATCTAAATCCCCTTTCAATCGTTTCTCAAGTAATTAATTTTCCTAGCCTCCTGTTGACTTTATGACCTCGGTGGCTATCTCCCACCCGTATAGGACTCCACCGTGTCAGAAGAAGAGCAGAACGCTAATACAATCGAGAGTTTAGAGGCAAAAGACAACGGCGCCGTTCCTTCCAACGAGGAAGAAGGTGAATTGGCGGAGCTTCGTCAAACCGTTGCAGCCAAGACCGACGAGTGTAAAGGTCTTAACGACAAGTTCCTGCGCCTGGCAGCGGAATTCGACAACTATAAGCGGCTGGCTCAGCGCGACCAGCGCGACCACATTCGATTCGGCAATGAACAATTGCTCAAGGAACTACTCCCCGTCGTCGATAATCTCGAACGCGCGATCAAGGCGGCTAAGGACGAGGGAACGAGTGAGGTGCTCATCCAGGGCGTCGACCTGACCCTGAAGCAGCTTGCGGGCGCCTTGACGAAGTTCGGTGTCCAGGCCGTAGAAACCGTCGGCCAACCGTTCGATCCGACCGCACACCAAGCTGTCGTTTCGGTGACATCCGATCGCATTGCGGCGCAGCACGTGGTGGAAGAA
>JBKJWE010000462.1:0-3193 GCA_046717045.1 Nitrospiraceae bacterium
TTGTATGACACCGGCGATTTGGTTGGAATTGGCTACGGCGGAATAGAAAAAATAATAGGCGCCGTCTTCAAGGACGGCGGCCGTGAGTGTACGGTTGGTGTTTGTACTGCCGAACCAGAGTCCTTCAGCAGAATTCACCGGGGACGATGTGGGACCTGAGCCGCCACAACCGCCGGCCATCAATACGTAAACAATTCCAGCTACGCTGACAAGATGTTTATTCATGGCCTTGGTATTTCACTCTTGATCCGATCGATCCGTCGTAGGAATCATCTTGCGACGTTGCTGCGAATAAAACTACCCCTACTTACGTTGGGAAATTGTGGAAGTGATAGAACCGCGCGCCGTTGTCAGCCGCTCTTTCTTCACTTCCTTCCACCTCCACTACAAGAAGTGGCGATGAGGGGCGGCGTCTTCAACTTTGCCGGAGGAGCGGGATATCCATCAAGGGAGCGCGGCCTTTTCTGTTTTTTACTTTCTCCTTCCACAAGAAGTGGAAATCATCTTCAGCAGAGGGCGGCCGGTTTGCCGTTCACTGCGCGCGTCCAACGAGCACCGCCCTTAGTGTAAAAATTCGATCTACTTTGCGTGCCGCGTTGCGCGAGCAAGAAGGGCAACCGGTCGCCCGCTACAGCTTCTTCCGCACATCCTTCCACTCCTTCACCACCTTCGCCTTCCGTGGCGCCTCCCCTTTTTCCGGCTCCGGCACCATCACCGCCTCAAGTCGCCGTTGAATGAAGGCTTCGGCGAAGGACTTCGATCGGGCGATGCCGATCTTGAGCGTGGTCCAACCGGCCGCACGCATGTCGTCTAGCTTCGTTCCCCATGCGTCGGGCTTATTCGACAGCACAAGGATATGGCCCGGAGGGAATTTGTGCTCCTTCAGCCATGCCCATGCCTGCGCGGTCGATTTGAAACTGCCGGATCGATCCGGTCCCTGCGTCACCACATAGAGCAGATTGTAGTAGAACTGGCTCAGCTTGCTAAGTTCATCCGCCGCATCGGGCATAGGACGCCGCTCCTGGGATTCCTTTTCGGACAATGTCACAATTGGTGATTTTTCAGAAGCCACTTCCATAAGCGCTGCCATCTCGACCGCGATAATCGGGCTGCGTCGCTCCCATACAGAGACTGTCGCCTGCGTCTCCGCGTTCGTCACCCGTGGACTCGCACCCACGCGCACCATAAAGGAGAGCATGCCCTTGGTCTTGGGCGTGTAGGACAGAACGGCCCGCCCGTCGCCGCCGGTCATCGCGGTCGCCACGACCTTACCATCCAAGAGCAGTTCAATCGGTTCTCCGCCGAGACCGGTCTCGATCAACATGCTCTTCGACGCGAGCAGCGCTTCGATCGTCGCGGGCTGATTCGGCGAGGTGAGACTATCTTTCGCGGACAAGACGCCGGGGATTTTATCTGAGGCAGAAACGACAGCGGCTGCGGCGAGGAAGGTGAGGCAAGACGCGAATCGGGCTTTGCGGAAGCTGGTGATCATAGACCGCATCGCCAATCGAGATGTGACGGCGCGAGGAAGAACGTCGAGCAGTCGGACTGGTTAGGTCTTCAGCGCCGCCAATATTTGGTCGACATGCCCGTCGACTTTGACTTTCCGAAACACGGCTTTCACCGTGCCTGCAGGATCGATCACGAACGTGCTGCGCTCGATCCCCCAATATTTCTTGCCGTACATACTTTTTTCTTTATAGACCCCGTAGGCCTTTGCGACGACTTTGGCTTCGTCGCTGAGCAGCGTGAAGGGCAACGAAAACTTCTTGATGAACTTCTGATGAGATGCTTGCCCGTCTAAACTTACGCCCAACACAACCGCGCCTGCCTTCTTGATGGGCGCCATCGAGTCGCGAAAGTCACAGGACTCTTTGGTGCACCCGGGCGTGTCGTCTTTCGGGTAAAAATAAAGGACGACGTGCTTGCCCTTCAGATCTTTGAGGGCCACGGTGTTGCCATCTTGATCCGGCACGGTGAACGCAGGCGCCTTATCGCCTGCCCCGACCTCTTGCGCCCCTTGCGCCATCAGATCGCTCCTTCTATTCGAACCGGGTCTGAACCTATCGTGGCCCACCACCGAAACCCGGACGACTATTCGTCGTCGGGTGTTCTTTCGTCGTCTTAGGGGACTGGGGATCGCCGTATTGACGCAGGGCCGGAGAATCCCAAATCACCTTATCGCCTGGCGCGAGGTTGGCTGCTTCGACAAAATGGTAGCGGGCCTGTTCGGCGTCGCCTAGGGAGTTGAGGACCAATGCATAGTTATAATGGGCCTGCCCGGACTGCGGCGCAGCCGCTACAGCCTGCGAGAAATAGTTCTTGGCCTCATCGAATTGCTTCGATTGATAGGCCTGCGTCCCCTGCTCAGTCAACGTGACCGCTTGCGGCTTGGAGCCTGCCTCAAGCGCCAGCGGAATTAAGGGCTTCGCCCTGTTTTTCGCACAAGCTGTCATCCCGACCAGCAACAACGCGGCTATCAGTATGGATAGAACTTTCATACTGCCTCCCTTTAGCTTTTACCCTGTTTACGCATTTCTTCTTCGAATGTCTTGCGATACAGCACTTCCCACTCCGAACTGCCTTCGATAATGCCTCTGGAGTAGGACGCCAATTTGGCTTTCACTTTTCGATCGATCTCGGCTTCCTGCGCCAACTCCGTCGCCAGCACCTTCTTGATTTCTTTCAGCGCACGGCTCTCGTCGCCCTTCACGGTCACAAGCGACGATTTTTTCACCGCTTGAAGAATCACGTGAGAAAGATGGCTCGTTTTGTCGTCGCTCAACATGCCCGCTTGTCGTTCGCTTCACGCTTCACGAGATGCGTTTCACGCTCTAGAGAATAATCCCCCGATCCCGAACGAGCTTTGTTTTAATCATCGTGAACATTTTTTGGTAATCGACTTGCCCGCTCTCGATCTGTTGTTCGTAGGCTTTCAGTAACTGGCGCACTTCGGCATTGAGACGATCTTCGACGGCGAGTTCTTGCGTGATCGCCTGGTCGAGCACCCCGACGAAGGCTTTGCGATCGGCTGTCAGCTCGACACACCCCTCTTGGTAGAGCCGAGTCGCCAGAGACTCTGCGATATGATGCACACGTTCTTTCGAGAGTCGCATCGGTTAGATCCGTTCGACTCGAATCGTCGGAGCTTCCATCACCCGCCTGAACAGGGTCGCATCGCCGACGATACGCC
>JBKJWE010000463.1:0-3855 GCA_046717045.1 Nitrospiraceae bacterium
GACTAGCACAGGGCGCGAATATCTCCTCGCAGTGATCGTCACCCCGATACGAACTGGGCTCACACTCGTACCGCACGTCGCTGACACGATCCTGCTGGAGCACGACCGTCGCGTGACATTCATGATGCACCATGGGCACACTGCTCCTCGTGCCCGGGAAGGATTCTTCAAAGAGCGAGGCTTCCTTGTGGCAGAGAAACGAAACCCTCTCACCATTCGTCCGTTCACTGACCGGCATCCCGGCACAAGCGACTAGCTGCTGTGTGGTTTTGCCGATCAGCGCTCGCTGAGCGGGGTAACCGGCTGACCAGCTGGGCCCGACTTCCGCGTAGCCGCCGAGTGCTGCCAGCCAGAGACACAACGGCAGGAGAAGTCTCGTCCATGGATTGAAATGCCTCATGATTGGCTTGATGAATATCTCGGAGGGATGGGAAAGAAAAGGCGCCTACGTGCCATTGCGCGTTTGCTGGATCGAAAGGACTTTGTTATAGTCCCGGCCGGAGAAAGTACCGATGGGGCTGGAACCGAATTACATCATCATCGACGGGCAGACGTTCAGCAAGGCGACACTGGCGTTGGACAATCACGTCTACAAGAATTGTCAGATCGACGACTGCGAGCTCTTCTACAGCGGCGGGCAATACGAACTCATCGACACCCACATCACGAATTCACGCTTGATCCTCAACCACCCCGCCAAGGGCATCTATAACGCCCTGCAGATCTTCAAGATGAAATCCCCCGGCTCCCGAATCGTCTTTGAATAGCACCCACGAAAAACGTGAAGCGTCGTTCGCTCTGAAGAGAACTTAGCCCACTTCAAACCGATCACGCCTCACGAGCGACGAACGACGTTATTTGCTAGCGGAGATATTTCGGCTGTACCTGACGATTTCAATCGGTTGGAAGACCGGGTCCTGTGATCCCTTTGAGGATTCGGCTTCGACCCGTTGGAGGAAGGGCGCGGGGCCTGTCATCGGGGCATAGTTGAGGGCGACATCCACATCGAAAGTCTTGGTGTCTTTGGGGGTCGGGAACGTAAAGGTTTCGACGCGCGTTTCTTCCGGCTTCAAGACGGTGTCTTCGAGGACCTTCACCGCTTCAAAATCGAAGTTCGTCTTCTGCCCCTTGGCATCCTGATAGATCCGACCATAGGCGCGCTTCTCCGCAAACACGGTCTTGAGATTCTTGCCTTTGATGTTCAAGTCAAGCACCACTGTCGCCCAGGCTGGGTGCGTCGTCGGCAGGTTATGCGGGACCAGGCTCTGAACCGTCACGATCACGGTCGTTTTCTCGCCATCGATCTTGGTCTCAACATCGAGCTTGGCTGCCTCCTGGCGCAGCTTGCCGATGCGGCCTGGAAACGTATGGTTCGCAACCTTCCGCTTATTCTCCCCATTGGCCGACTCCCCGATCTGCTCCGGCATGTGGCAGGACTGACATTCCTTGCCGGCTTTCACGGCCTTGCTCTGATCCCAATTGCCGAGCAGGTCGTTCGACTTGCCGAGATTCGCGGCGGACGGCACCGACTGATGGCAGTTCAAACAGAGATCGGACTTTTGAAACAGACCCAGTTCGGCGGATAGATGGGCCAGGTTCTGCACGAAATCTTTATAGGGTCCATACATCGTCTTGCTACCCAAATCGTACTTCGGTTCGGGAGGATGCTTGGCGCGATCGACTTGCTTGATCAGGTGGCACTGCGCGCAGGCCACACCGTCCAACGACGGCTCGCCTGACTTGGCTTGGTCGACGAAGAGCTGAGCCTGTTCGGAAAACTCTCGCACATGCGGCGCATGGCAGCGAAAACAGAGGGCTTTGTCCTTGCCGGCCGGTGACTGGAGAAACGCATCGAGCGACGCTCTGAACGCGGGCGAATGGATCGAGCGAGACAACGGCGACGTTTCCCATTCTTCGAACACCCGTTCATGGCAACGTTTGCACTTGCTGGAATTGGGGAACGCCTTATCGAGCGTTGGCTTGGCCGCGTCTTGCGCGTACAGGCCCCCGCTCGCCAGATGCGACAGCACCACACCGGCCAGCATGAGTACGGCTCCGATTCCGATCTTCACACCCGGCGCGCGATGCTGAATCATGCCCATCCTTGTTCCTTAATGCCTCAGAGCGTCTTGGCTCGGTAGGTCAGCATGCGGGGCTGCGTATATTCGTCGAGGATTCTCTTCGCGCTCTGGCGTTCTTTGTCGGTCGCCAACGTGGCAAGGTACTTCTCCCTGAGAGCCGCGGTCGGAGTCGGGATCAAGGCATAGGTCAGCACGGCTTCGACAGAGGCTGCTGTGACTCCGGCCGGCACCGCTTGCGAGAACGGCACTTTGCGCGTGTTCCCACCCTTGATGAAGGGATCGGGAATCGGCCCGCGCAGGATCTTCTCGTAGGGCAGTCCAAAGTGTTTCGTCTCTTCTCCCAACACCTTCCCTTGCGCATCCTTAACGGTAATCTTCAGGAAGAACTGTTTCAACACCGGGTCGCCGTCCGGGAAACTATGCGGCAGCGCGCCGACCTTGACCAGCGCAATCCCTTCCACCACAGACGCCGATTTGGTCACTTCGAGATCGACGCGAGGCATCCATTCAGCCTGCAGGTTTCGGTTCTTCAGCAAGATGCCGGGGATCACCACGCCGCGGAACCAGTGGCGGCCGATAGAGCGAGTCATGGCGCCGCGCTTCGAGGTTGAGCTGCCGGTCGACGGCTCCATATGACAATCCTGGCAGATCGTGCCCTGGAGAATTTCTCCCGGCAGATCTTTCTGCGTCACGTCCTTCACCTTATCGAAATGGCAGGAGGCGCAGTAGCTCGCGCCGCGGAACAGATCGGATTGCGTCGCCGGATGCACGAGGTTTTCTTCCGGGTCCTTGAACGGGCCGAACAACATCTTGCCTGGCTCGATCTTGAAGGTCGGAGGCGGCTGAACCGTCTGTTCCACTTGCTTGATCAAATGGCAGGAGGTACACCCGATCCCCTCGACCTTCGGCTTTCCGGCCAAGACCTGCGCCACGATCTTCTCCGCATGCTGCGGGAAGACGGTTGTCGAAGGGACATGGCACGAGAGGCACCGCCGCTTCTCTTCGGCCGTCGGGTTCGTTTGGGTCCACACCCCAAGCACGGTGCGGAAGACCGGGGACTCCAGCGCCGTGCCGTGCAGCAGCGCCGCATCGACTCGGCCGAACGTCTTGAGGTCCGGCGTCTGCTCGCGCATACCTTTCCATTCTTCATAATGCCGGTCATGACATTGCTTACAGTCTTCCGAGCGCACGAAGATCTTTTCTATCTCCGCCATCCAATCGCCTGAGCTGTCGCCGCCGGCCTTCTGCGCAATGGCGCGGCCATGGTAGAGACCGTTGACGGCGACGGCGATCACGAAAAACAGCCCGATGGCAATACGTTGTCCAACGCGCATAAACGACCCTAGTCTCGCTTGCAGCCGACGAAATGGAAGTTCACGCCCCACCCGACTGGATCGCTGGGATCGGCCGGCTCATAGGTGCCGACCGTAAAATTGCATTCTTTCATTGCGATCTTGATCGCCCGTCCGAAATCGAGCAGGTTGCGGATTTCCTTCTTGTCGATTTCTTTAATGACTGACCGTACTTTGATGCCCGCATAGTCGGCTCGTGAATTTCCGATGACTTCAAAGACAGCCACGCCTTGCGTTCGCTCCAGCTTCAACTCTTTTTGAGTGTCGGCGTCCACATCGCCCACAACGAGGCCGAACTCTTCGCCCAGCTTCGCGGCCTCATCCGTCGTCATCGGCGCCTGATCGACTGCGCTCACATGAGCCGGGGTCAGGCACCCGGTCGCCCCCGCAACCGTCGCCATACACAGCACAAAGGCCCTTCC
>JBKJWE010000464.1:0-3448 GCA_046717045.1 Nitrospiraceae bacterium
TTGCAGACGCTCTTGCGCCTGCGCGATCTCGGGAACACGGTCGTCGTCGTTGAGCACGATGCGGAAACCATGATGGCGGCGGACCATATTCTCGACCTCGGCCCTGGCGCGGGCACCCAAGGTGGGCACGTGATCGCTCAGGGGACGCCGCAGCAGATCATGGCGAATCCCAATTCATTGACTGGTCAGTACCTGCGCGGGACGCAGATGGTCGCGTTGCCGAAACGACAACGCAAGCCCAAGAGCATGCTTACCGTGGTCGGCGCAAAGAAGCACAATTTGAAGGGCATCACGGCCAAGATTCCGCTGGGGCTCTTTACCTGCGTGACGGGCGTATCAGGATCTGGCAAGAGCACGCTGGTGCTCGAAGTGCTCTTCCATTCGCTCTCGCAACTCCTTTACCACAAGAAACCGAAGATCGACGGATGCAAAGAGCTTCACGGCGTCTTGGCGCTCGACAAAGTGATCGACATCGATCAATCGCCGATCGGCCGGACGCCGCGTTCCAACCCAGCGACCTACACGGGCCTCTTCGGCTTCATTCGGGATCTGTTTTCCAACCTCCCGCAGTCGCGGGTGCGCGGGTACAAGCCAGGCCGCTACAGTTTCAACGTGAAGGGCGGCCGTTGCGAAGCCTGTCAGGGCGATGGGCTCATCAAGATCGAAATGCATTTTCTTCCCGATGTGTATGTCACCTGCGAAGTGTGTAAAGGCCAGCGCTACAACCGAGAGACGATGGAGATTCTGCACAAGGGCAAGAGTATCGCCGACATCTTGAACATGACGGTTGATGAGGCGGTGACATTCTTCGAGCATATTCCTTTCATTAAGAGGAAGTTGCAGACGTTGCACGATGTGGGATTGCATTACGTGAAGCTCGGGCAGTCGGCCACGACGCTTTCCGGCGGTGAGGCGCAGCGGGTGAAGTTGTCGCGCGAATTGTCGAAGCGGCCGACCGGGCGCACGCTGTACATCTTGGACGAGCCGACCACCGGTCTCCACTTTGCCGATGTGCAGCGATTGCTCGATGTGTTGGATCGTCTGGTTGAAGCGGGAAACACCGTTCTCGTCATCGAGCACAATCTGGACGTGATTAAGAACGCCGATTGGATTATCGACCTCGGTCCGGAAGGTGGCGACCGGGGCGGTGAAATCGTGACCGAAGGCCCGCCGAAGGAAATAGCTAAGTCGAAGCGATCGTATACGGGGCAGGTGTTGAGAGAAGCAGGACTGTAGATCGTCAATCGTCAAACGTCATTCGTCAAGCGGGTGAGACGGGACGCGTCAAACGTCAATCGAGGAAGGTAATGAACCCCATCAAGTCCTTTGAGAATCTGGATGTCTGGAAGGTGGGCAGGCAGATCAGAAGAAAACTGTATGCCTTGACGACCGGTTTCCCTAAACAAGAGCAGTACTGCTTGGGCCAACAAGTCAGAACAGCCGCGATCTCTCTCACCGCAAACATTGCTGAAGGCTACGGGCGTTTTCATTACAAAGAGAATGTCCAATTCTGCCGTATCGCCCGTGGATCGGCATATGAACTTTTAGATCACTTAATGGCGTGCAAAGACCAGGAGTATGTTTCTGAGAAACAGTACGATGATCTTCGACTCCAACTAAGCCGTTTCGTTCAACTTATCAACGGATATATCCGTAGCATCGGCCAAGCGGGCAGCAGGGCACATCCGACTTTGATACGAATGACGCTTGACGTATGACGGTTGACGAGTCTGCTGGAAAAGGAGTGGTGATATGGCAAAGGTGAAGAAAGCAGTGGCAAAAGAGCAGCCGGTCGCCCAGGGCTTCGAGAAGCTCGGCGTGTTCTATCTAGGTCGACCCTACGACATAGCCGCCAAGCAATCGAAGCCCGGGTGGTTGTTGTACAACTCGAAAGACTTGGTGACTCACGCGGTGTGCGTCGGCATGACCGGCAGCGGCAAGACCGGCCTCTGCATCGGGTTGCTCGAAGAAGCGGCCATCGACGGCATCCCGGCGTTGATCATCGATCCCAAGGGGGACCTTGCCAATCTGATGCTGAACTTTCCGCAGTTGCGGGGCGAAGACTTTGCACCATGGATCAATGAAGACGACGCCCGTAAGAAGGGGCTCTCGCCGGTGGATTACGCCAAGGCGCAGGCCGAACTCTGGAAGCAGGGATTGGGCGATTGGGGCCAGAGCGGCGAGCGCGTTCAGAAGCTTCGAGATGCGGCCGATGCGGTGGTCTATACGCCGGGCAGCAGCGCGGGTATTCCCGTCTCGATTCTCAAGTCCTTCGCGGCGCCCTCCCAGGAAATTCTGGGCGATGCCGAGATGCTGCGCGAGCGGATCAGCACGACAGTGACGAGTCTGTTGGGTCTCATCGGCGCCGATGCCGATCCGATCAAAAGCCGGGAACACATTCTGCTCTCGACGATTTTGGACCACACCTGGAAAGCCGGACAGGATCTCGACCTTGCGACGTTGATCCAGCAGATTCAAACGCCCCCTGTTGCGAAGATCGGCGTGCTCGATCTGGACTCGTTCTATCCGTCGAAGGATCGTTTCACGTTGGCGATGCAGTTGAACAACTTGCTGGCGGCGCCGGGATTTTCCGCCTGGTTGGAAGGCGAGGCGCTTGATGTGGGGCAGATGCTGCATTCGCCAGGAGGCAAGCCGCGGCTGGCGATATTCTCGATCGCCCATCTCAACGACGCCGAGCGGATGTTCTTCGTGACGCTGCTGTTGAGTCAAACGCTGGGGTGGGTGCGGGCGCAGTCCGGCACGACGAGCCTGCGTGCCATCCTTTATATGGACGAGATCTTCGGATACTTCCCGCCGGTCGCCAATCCGCCCTCGAAGCAACCCTTGCTGACCTTGCTGAAACAGGCCCGCGCGTTCGGTCTGGGCGTGGTGTTAGCGACGCAAAACCCCGTGGATCTGGACTACAAAGGCCTGGCGAATACGGGTACCTGGTTCATTGGGCGGCTGCAAACCGAGCGAGACAAAGCTCGTGTGTTGGAAGGGCTTGAAGGTGCCGCCGCGAGTAGTGGAAAGAAATTCGATAAACAAGGAATGGAACAGCTTCTCGCCGGCCTCGGCAATCGTGTGTTTCTGTTGAACAACGTGCATGAAGATGCGCCGGAGGTTTTCCAGACAAGATGGACGCTTTCGTATTTGCGAGGTCCGCTCACACGCACGCAGATCAAGACACTCATGGACCCGGTGAAACGTCAATCGTCAGTGGTCAACCGTCAATCGGGTGGAGACGTGAAGGAAGAAACACGTTCTTCACGATTGACGAATGACAAATCACGAATGAAGGCCTCCCGGCCTATGCTTCCCCCCGATGTGCCGCAACAGTTTATCCCTGTCCGAGGCAGTCAGCCCAGCGGGGCAACGTTGATGTACCAGCCGATGTTGCTTGGCGCCTCCCAAGTGCGTGTGTCGGATAGCAAGGCCGGCGTGGACG
>JBKJWE010000465.1:0-11331 GCA_046717045.1 Nitrospiraceae bacterium
GTCTGGGGCGGTGTCGACATGGCCTTTTGGACGGCTTCTTCTTCCGCTACCCGTTCGACCAACCCCCGAGACTCCATTAAATAATATAACCCGCGGGTTCGTTTGACATCATGAAATTGGAGGTCGAGCAGGAAGACGCGTGGATCGTCCCATCCGCAGCCTTTCCTTTCGGTATAGGATTGAATCAGATGCCGTTTCGTCACCCAATCGACTTCGCGGACCAGCTGCATCGGATCCTCTTCGAGCTTCTCGAGCATCACGGCCCAGCGTTTCCAGACATCGTCGAGAATCGGATCATGTTCCTCCTGGGCCAGGTATTCTTGCGCCCGCTCCAAGTAGACCCGCTGCACCTCGACGGCGGTCATTTGCCGACCGTCGTCCAGCTTGATCTTCCGCTTCACCGTGGGATCGCGCGAAACCTCTCGGATGGCCTTTACGGGATCTTCGAGCTCCATGCCATGCACGGCATAGCCCTCTTCGATCATGGAGAGCACCAACGTGGCCGTCCCCACTTTTAAGTAGGTGACGAGTTCTGACATGTTGGAATCGCCGACGATAATGTGGAGCCGGCGATAGCGTTCGGCATCGGCATGCGGTTCGTCTCGCGTGTTGATGATGCTGCGCGAGGACGTCGTCGACGACGAGGTTTTTTCGTGGATGTGCTGCGCCCGCTGTGAAATAAAAAACTGCGGTTTGCCTGAGACTTTGAGCACTTTTCCCGCGCCGCTGTAGATCTGACGCGTGACGAAGAACGGAATGAGTTGTTCTGTGACTTTCCAGAAATCGACGTCCCGGCGCATTAAGAAATTCTCATGGCAACCGTAGGTATTACCCAACGAATCGGTGTTGTTCTTGAAAATGTAGATCTCGCCCGAGAGGCCTTCTTCACGTAGCCGTTCTTCAGCTGCCGGCAAACAGGCTTCCAGCAGCCGCTCGCCGGCCTTGTCGTGAATCACCAAATCGAGAATGTTGTCGCATTCGGGGGTGGAATATTCGGGATGGCAGCCGGTGTCCTGATAAAACCGCGCGCCGTTGACGAGAAAGGCGTTGGAGGGCCAGCTGTTAGGGATGAGGCCTTCAAAGATATAGCCCAGCACCTTCTCCATCGGCAGATAGATCCGCCCATTCGGAGAGAAGATGAGGCCGTACTCGTTCTCCAAGCCGAAAATGCGTTGTTTCATGGGACCGGGAGGCATCATGTGGCGTAGAGACAGAATACACGCCGGCCCATCCTTGTTCAACTGAACGTCAAGAATGGGAAAGAATTAAGACTAGGCGGACAGGAGCTGGCTGATTTCGGCAGAGGACAGGCGACGGAATCGCCGCCCATCGCGGTTCCGATCGAGGGCGGCAACCTCCAGCCCTTCGACAGGCAGCTTCTGATTGGAGGTTTGTTCCAGGGCTGACACACAGTGACTCAACGCCGCCTTGAGGGTCGGCGGCGCGGCTGAAGCTTTCTCTTTGAGCGCCGCCTGCACCGCATCGGATTTGCCCCCGATGACGGCGAAGTTCTTTTCGTCGATGATGCTGCCGTCGAACGAGATGCGATACATTTCGTTCGCGTGACCGTTATGCCCGACCTGCACGACAAGAATCTCCACTTCGAGCGGCTTCAGTTCCTGGCTGAAAATCGTGCCCAGGCTTTGCGAATAGCCGTTTGCCAAAGATCTGGCCGTGACATCCTCCCGACTATACGTGAAGCCCTTGAGGTCGGCATGGCGGATGCCGGCCTTCCGAAGATTCTCAAATTCGCTGTACTTGCCGGCCCCCGCAAAGGCGATGTTGTCATAGACCTCGGAAATCTTGTGCAACGACGCGCTGGGATTATCAGCTGCCAGCAAGATCCCGTCGGCATATTCCATCGCAATGATCGACCGGCCCTTGGCGATGCCCTTTTTGGCATACTCCGCCTTATCCTGCATCATCTGTTCGGGAGAGACGTAGTAGGGCATCGGCATGTCTAGCTCTCCCCGGACCGGCGAGTGGCGAGTAACCCGTCGTATACCGAGCGGATCTGTTGCTCGGACACGTCCGTAATCCCCGCCCCGTTCACGATCTTAGCGGTGGGATAGATACCGCGAATAAGATCGGGGCCGCCTGTTCCCACATCGTCGTCCGCGGCGTTATACAGAGCCAAGAGCGCCAGCTTCAGGGTATCCGGCTCGCTCATATTCTTTTTGAAATGTTCCCGCATCGTGTTACGGGCATCTTTGCCGCCGGACCCAATCGCGTGATAGTCGGATTCTTCGTAGCGCCCTCCGGCCAGGTCGTACTTGAAGATACGCCCCTCCGTCCGCTTCAGGTCGTAGCCCACATACAGCGGCATCACGACCAAGCCTTGAAACACCATCGGAAGATTTGCCTTGACCATTTGACCCAACTTGTTGGCCTTGCCTTCACAGGACAGCTGCATCCCTTCCAACTTTTCGTAATGCTCGAGTTCGGTCTGGAACAGCTTGGCCATTTCAATACAGGGTCCGGCGGCTCCGGCGATCGCCATCGCCGAGTAGTCGTCGATCTTGAACACTTTCTCGATCCGGCGCTCGGCAATCTGGAACCCTTCCGTCGCCCGCCGGTCTCCGGCAATGACCACCCCTTGCTGATACTTAATGGCCAGCACCGTCGTTGCCTGCGGCACTGATAGACGCGGGGATTCGGCGGCCTGGCTCTGCGAAATCCCGCTCCGTCCGCTGGGCGTGAGCTCTGGATGCTGTTGAGTCAAGAAGTCGAAGAAACTCGCGTCGTCGTGGTTGGGAAGAAATGGCAGCTTCATGGTGTCAACGGCTCAACCTGCGTTCCATCAAGCCTTGAGTTTGGCCAACAAGGCCTCGATGGTCTCCGCATGATCCAACAAGTCGCGAGTCAGCGACTCGGTGCCACGGTGGGGGTCCATGAGAGGGACACGTGTGATCGTCGTATTGCCGGTATCGAACAAGACGGACGTCCAACTGGCGCCATAGACCGCCTTGGGAAACTTGCTGGCGCAGCGTCCGCGGAAATAGGCGCGCGTTCCGGGTGGCGGGGTAAATTCGGCTCTCGTAACCTCGACATCCTGCACGACCCGCTCGATCAAGTGGCTCCGTTCGAGTGTATAGAAGAGGCCCTTATCAGGACGGATATCGTGATATTGCAGATCCATGAGATGCACCCGAGGATCGTCCCAGCCGCATCCTTTCCGATCCATATAGGATTCCATCAAGTGCCGCTTCGCGACCCAATCCAGTTCGTGCACCAGCACCCGAGGATCGGTATCCAGCTTATCCAAGACTTCCTCCCATCGGACCAAAATGTCTTTTGTCACTTGCGGCACATCGTGACAAGCATAGAAATTCATCGCTGCCTTCAAGTAGGCGCGTTGAATCGCTACCGCCGTCATCGAACGACCTCCGGCCAACTTGAGCGACTCTTTCATCGTCAGGTCGCGCGAGACCTGCTTGATGCCGCGAACCGGATCGTCCAATTCGATCGACGGCAGATCGACGCCCGCCTCGACCAAGTCCAGCACGATCGCCAGGGTCCCGACCTTCAAATAGGTCGAGAGCTCGGCCATGTTGGCGTCGCCCACGATCACGTGCAGCCGGCGATACTTCCCATGCTCCGCATGCGGTTCGTCGCGCGAATTGACAATCGGCCGCCGGACCATCGTATTGAGATCAACGAGACATTCGAAGAAATCGGCCCGCTGAGAAATTTGATAGTCCGCAGCGCTCGTCTGATTTTCCGCGCCGACTTTTCCTGCACCTGCAAAAATCTGCCTCGTGACGAAGAACGGAGCGAGCACTTTCACCAAACGATCGAATGGCACCACGCGCGAGACCAAATAATTTTCGTGATACCCGTAACTATTCCCTTTGCCGTCCGAATTATTCTTATAGAGCACGCACTGATCCCGTCCCCTGACACGCGCCAGTTGCTCGAGACATTGCGCAAGAATCCGCTCGCCGATGCGTTCAAATGCGACGATTTCACGCGGGTTGGTGCACTCGGGGGTGGAATATTCCGGATGGGCCCCATCGACGTAGAGCCGGCCGCCGTTGGCCAGGACTTTGTTCAGCTGGCGATTGTAATCTGGATTGGGCCGTTCCCGCTCCCCCTCCACTTCGAATCCGCGCGCGTCCAGAAGGGGATTTTCGTTCTCGTAGTCCCATACGGCTTGCGGGGACGGCAAGCCGGGATACTGTCCGATGACGGCGATAGAGTTTGAGACGGGATCGGACGCTCCCGCGTCGCGCGCGATGATCCCGAATTCCGTCTCGGTACCCAACACGCGAGGAGTCGTTGGCAATTGAGGGTCTGCCATAGATTCAGATCTTAGAGGTAGTGGCCCGTCGTCATGGTTTCAATCTGGCGCGACTCGGCCGGCCCGCCGCTGATCGTCCGGAGGTGCACGATCTTTTCGCCCTTCTTGCCGGCCACCTTGGCCCAGTCGTCGGGGTTGGTCGTGTTGGGCAGATCTTCATGTTCCTTGAACTCTTCTCTGATGGCGCGGATTAAATCCTCGGACCGCAATCCACGGCCTTCCTGCGCCAGCGCGCGTTTGACCGCATACTTTTTCGCCCGAGCCACGATGCCCTCAATGAGCGCGCCGCTCGCAAAGTCTTTAAAGTAGAGAATTTCTTTCTCTCCGTTCGCGTATGTAACCTCGATGAACTTATTCTCATCGGAGGTCTCATACATAGCGTCCACCGTGATGGACGTGAAGTGTTCAAGAAGCGCCTTCACATCGCCGCCGTGGCGAGCCAACTCGTCTTCGGCAAACGGCAGATCTGCACTCAGATACTTCGAGAAAATGTCCTTTGCGGCCACGGCGTCTGGACGACCGACCCGAACCTTCACGTCTAACCGACCGGCGCGTAACACCGCCGGATCGATCAAATCCTGCCGATTGCTGGCGCCGATTACAATGACGTTGCGCAGGCGCTCGACGCCGTCGATCTCAGAGAGAAACTGCGGCACAATCGTCGATTCGATATCGGAGGAAATACCGGTGCCGCGCGTGCGAAACAGCGCATCCATTTCGTCGAAAAACACGATCACGGGATTGCCGTCCGCCGCTCGCTCCTTCGCCTTCTTAAAGACTTCGCGCACCTGCCGCTCAGACTCGCCAACATACTTGTTCAACAGCTCTGGTCCCTTCACATGCAGGAAGTAGCTGCGCACCTCTTTGCCCGTTAAATGGCCTAACTTTTTCGCGATGGAATTGGCCACCGCCTTCGCAATCAATGTCTTGCCGCACCCAGGAGGACCATAGAGCAAAACACCCTTCGGCGCACTCAACTTGAAGTCGGCAAACAACGCCGGATGTAAGAACGGCAATTCGACTGCATCGCGCACCTGTTCGAGTTCGCGTTGCAATCCCCCGATATGCTCATAATCGACGTCGGGCACCTCTTCCAATACCAATTCTTCCGCTTCGGACTTCGGCAGCTTTTCGATGACGTAGCCGGATCGCGGATCGTACAGCAGATGATCGCCGACGCTGAGCCGCTCAAGCAGCAACGGATCACCCAACTCGGCGACTTTCTCCTCGTCGAAGTGTAACGTCACCAAGGCGCGGTTGCCTTCCAGGACGTCTTTCAATCTGACGACCTCGCCTTGCACATCGAACGCCTTGGCTTCGATGATGTTCAGCGCTTCATTCAGAATGACTTCCTGGCCCTTGCGGAGCTGTTTCGTTTTGATCGACGGGTGCGCACTGACCTTCATCTTCCGGCCGGACAGGTAGACGTTGTTGGTCCCATCGGAGTTCATGCTTGAAAAAATGGCGTAGGTGGACGGCGGCGCTGTGAGCTTCTCGACCTCGGCGCGAAGCGCTTCAATCTGTGCCTTCGCCTCTTGAAGCGTCGACACGAGCTTTTCGTTCTGTTTGGTGGCTTGATCGAGCTGATAGCGGGATTGATACAGCCGACGGATTTCATCCTCCATCGACTGAATCTGCACACGGAGCTTTTCAGTCTCGCGAGCTTGTTCGTCGTTGCGATGCATCACGTGAGCCTCCCCATCAGACAACCGCTTCGTGATGTGTTTGACGGATTCTCGGAGGGAACGGAGTCGGCTCGAACTGCCTTTCTTATCGGCCATGGTACCATGCGAGGAACGCAAACACTCCTTGCTGAATGGCTTTGTCCAAGTCTTCGCGGATTCTATCACCCACTTTTCAGGTGGTCAACAGTACGACGCGAACGTGCAACGACGTCCTCGCGTCTTGCGCGCTCACGATGCGCGCGCGAGGACGTCGAGGAACGTGCGCGTCGTGACCTCCACGTCGTCCGCGCCGAGAATCGCCGCGACGACCGCCACGCCGAACGCACCGGCGTCGCGCAACTCGCGCGTGCGCGCGAGGGTGACGCCTCCGATCGCCATGACAGGAACCCGCACCGCACGGGATGCCCGCTCGATAGCGCGCACTCCGAGTGGAATACCATACATCCGCTTGGACGGTGTGTCGTAGATCGGACCGAGCACGACATAGTCCGCGCCCCCTGCCTCCGCTCGGAGAACCTCTTCGACCGAATGCGTCGAAATGCCGAGGAGACGCGATGCGCCTAAGAGCCGCCGCGTAACGGCAACCGGTAGACTATTCGAGCGAAGGTGAACACCGACCCCGCCGAGCGTCAGTGCGAGATCGAGTCGGTCGTTGATGAACAGATGGGCGCCGCGCCATGCCGTTATCTGGGCCACGTCGTGCGCGAGACCCAACAGCTCACGCGTGGAGCAATCGCGTTCGCGCAATTGAACGGCAGGAGCACCGCCCATCAACGCCTGTCGGAGGACTACGCTCAGCGGTCGTCCCTTCGTCTGCTGACGATCGGTGACCAGAAGCAACCGGAAATCAACGGTGGGCATCAGAGGAGTACTGAGGCAAAAGTGCTGAGCGCTGAGTATGAAGGCACAGCGCTCGTGATGTCTTCCGTCTCAGCACTCATCCCTCAGCACTGGTTGTCTATAACATCCCCTCGATCGGGCTGCTCGCAGTGGCATACAGTTTCCGAGGAATCCGGCCGGCTCGGTAAGCCAAGCGTCCCGCGAGTACAGCATACTTCATCGCCTCGGCCATGGCGATCGGGTCTTGCGCACCGGCGATCGCCGTGTTCATCAGAACGGCATCGGCGCCCAATTCCATGGCCAACGCGGCATCGGAGGCTGTGCCGACGCCGGCATCCACAATGATCGGCACCTTTACCTGTTCCATAATGATCTTGAGATTGTAGGGATTGCGGATGCCGAGCCCTGATCCAATGGGCGCCGCCAAGGGCATGACCGCCGGACAGCCGATGTCGACTAATTTCTTGGCGACGATCGGATCGTCGTTCGTATAGGGCAGAACGATGAATCCTTCCTTAATTAAGATCTTCGCCGCCTCGATCAAACCGGCCGTGTCGGGAAAGAGGGTTTTCTCATCGCCGAGCACTTCGAGCTTCACCAAATCCGACACACCGGCGGCCCGGGCGAGACGCGCATAGCGGACTGCATCCTCAACCGTATAGCACCCCGCGGTATTGGGCAGGATGGTGTAGCGTTTCGGATCGATGTAGTCGAGCAGGTTCTCCTTGGACCGATCCGTGATATTGACGCGGCGGACAGCCACCGTCACCACATCGGCGCCGGATACTTCAATGGCCTTCTTGGTCTCGGCAAAGTCTTTGTACTTTCCCGTTCCAACCCAGAGGCGTGAGGTGAATTCCCGCCCGGCAATCACCAGCCGATCGTCAGACATGAACAGCACCCTCCTCGTTCTCTCTTGCTGCTCCCGACGTGCCGCCGCCGATGAAGCTCAAGATCTCGACGCGATCCCCTTCGGTGAGGCTCCGACGATCGAAGTCCTGTCGATCCAGAATTTCTAAGTTCAGTTCCACCGCAACCCGTTCCGTCATAATCGCTAAGTCGCGGAGTAAGTCCCCGACCGTCGCGCCAATCCGGCACCCCCGTGGTTCGCCGTTGACCTGAATCTGGATCGCGTCCGCCATGGCCCGTCATCCTATGGGACCCCAATTCGCGTTGTCAATCGAGGCTATAGGTGCTCCTCTTGCCTCCATCGCCATGCGAGCGGCACAATAGTGAGGGGAGAAAACCCATGCCTCCAGTCCAGAACAACCAGCGAGTCGCCGCCCTCTTTCGGTCGATCGCCGACCTCTTGGCGGCCCAGCGCGCCAATCCCTATCGAGTCCGGGCCTATCGAAGAGGGGCCGAGGCCGTGGAGGCCTTGGAGGAGGACATTGCCACCGTCGCCACACGACACGCCTTAGAGGAAATCGAGGGAATCGGCCGAGACTTGTCCGACAAAATTCAGGAGTTTCTCAAGACGGGAACCGTCCAAACGTATGAGTCGTTGAGAACCCCTCTCCCAGAATCGGTCAAAGCGTGGGCACACCTGCCGGGGCTCTCTGAATCCCTAGTCGCTTACCTGTACATCCGGCTGCAGATTACGACCCTGTCCGCCTTGGAACAGTTGGTGCGATCGCACTTGCTCCGAACGGTCCCTGGATTCTCAGGCTCGGAAGAACACCTGCTCGAGGCAATCGACGCGCTCAAACAACGCGAGCTTACTAGGACGCCTTCGGCAGCTCCTTGAAGACTTTCCACGTCTTCAACATCTCCACCGCTTTCTGCAGTTGCACATCTTGTTCAAGCGCTGGCTCGCCGGACGCATCCAGAGGAGGAGGTGGCGGAACCGCGCCGTTCTTGGGCGCAGCGTCATCGGGCGATTTGCCGTTGGCAGCCGGCTGCTCCTTCCCCGGCACAGGCGCGGACTTGGCCTGTTTCGGATCCGCGTCCTTCTCGCCGGGCTTGGACTCGCCCGCCTTCGCCACCATGATTTGCTGGGGCTTCACCACGATGTCGGGTGTAATGCCTGTGGATTGAATCGACCGCCCCTTGGGCGTGTAGTATTTCGCCGTGGTGAGGCGCAACCCCGACCCATCACCGAGCGGCAAAATCGTTTGTACGGACCCCTTGCCGAACGAGGTGGTCCCGACAATCACCGCGCGTCCCCAGTCTTGTAAGGCACCGGCGACAATTTCTGACGCGCTCGCTGATCCCTCATTGACCAAGATGATCATGGGCGAATCGTCCATTTGATCCTTCCCTTTGGCGAACCACTCGTCCTTCTTGCTCTCGCGGCCCTTGGTATAGACCACCAGCTTACCGCCTGGCAGGAACTGCTCGGACACTTCTACAGCCGCCGTCAACAGGCCGCCAGGATTGTTGCGCAGGTCCAGGATGGTCGCGTGCAATTTTTGGTCTTTGAACTGTTTCAGCACCCTTCCCAAATCCCGTCCCGTGGCTTCCTGAAACTGCGTGAGCCGAACATAGCCGACGTTGTCGATGACTTTGGACTTCACACTTTCGATCTTGATGGTGTCGCGCACGAGACTGAACTGGAGCGGGTCAGGCGTCCCGTCCCTCTGAACCGTCAAATTGACCTTACTGCCTTTAGGGCCCCGCATCTTCTGCACCGCATCCATCAATGTCAGATCCTTCGTCGACTCGTCGTTCACCTTCGTAATGTAGTCTCCCGCCTTGATGCCGGCCCGGTGTGCGGGCGTCCCTTCGATCGGCGCGATAACCGCCAAGCGATTCTCCTTCACCCCGATTTGGATTCCAACGCCTCCGAATTCCCCTCTCGTTTCGACCTGCATTTCTTTATACATTTCCGGCGTCATGTAGGCCGAGTGGGGGTCAAGCGTCGAGAGCATGCCGCGGATAGCCCCCTGCACAAGATCCTTCACCTTGGTTTCGTCAACGTAGCTTTTCTGGACTTGAGTCAATACTTCGGAGAACGTCCTGAGTTCCTCGTAGGTTTCCGTTGCGTGGCCGGTGCGTTCCCATCCCTTGCCGATGAGGACACCCCCGACCAAGGCCACGACCACCATCGGGCCCAACATCCAGAACCGCCGCCGTGGATACTGTTCCATGTTGTGAGATCCTTTCCTGTTCCCGTTCGCTATCGTCTGGTCAACCACTGCAAGGGATCAACCGGTTCCGCCCCCTCGCGCAATTCGAAGTATAGAGTATTTTCCCCCGTTACGCCCGTATCGCCCGTTTCTCCGATCGAGTGACCCGCACCCACCCGTGAGCCGACCGTGGTGAGAATCTTGGAGGCATGAGCGTACAACGAAAAGTAGCCGTTGGCATGATCTAGGATTATAACGAGTCCGTAGCCTTTCAACCAGTCCGCATAGACGACGGTCCCCGGCATCACGGCATGAATCGCACTGCCTTCGACGGTTCGTATTTCAATGCCCTTCCGTTGGACATAGGTATTGAAGGTCGGATGCTTCTGGCGGCCGAAGAATGTGATGACGTTCCCCTCCGCCGGCCAGGGCAGCGCACCCTTTGCGCCGCGAGGAGCGATCCCTCCGGTCGGAGGCCTGACGGCCGCCGCCCGGCGCCGTTGCTCCAACTCACGCAACAGACTATCGACACGAGACGCAGACCGCTCCAATTCCTGGAGCACTCGTTCCGACGACTGTTTCTCGTGGGTAATCTTTGTCAGATAGACTTTTTTTTCCTTCTTCAGCGATTTGATTTGGGCCAGCTGTTTCTCCGTGCTTTGCTTGTACGCAACCATCCCGACACGAGCCACTTCTCGCTGACGCTCCGCCTGCTCCATCTGAGCCATATCGTTTCGGAAAGTCTCCATGATGCCGTAATCCCGCTCGGACACGGCCGACAGATATTGGAGCCGCCGTTGAAAGTCGCCATAGGAATCGGAGGCCAACAGCGCCTTCCAGTGGCCGAAGCGACCTTCCATGTATTGCACACGCAATCGTGCGAGGATCGCGTCGCGACGCTCCTGAATCCCACCACGCAGTCCGGCGATCTGCACGTTGATCGTCTCGATTTCCTGATCTTTCCTGCGCAGTTTTCGGCTGATGTCCTGATGGGCCTGCCGAAAGTGCACCAGCCGCTCATCGAGACTCTGAATCCCTTGGAGGATCGACTCCTGCTTCTTCCCCGCGGCGTCGGCTTCTTTCCGTTTCTCTTGGATCTGATCTTTCAGGTGCTCGAGCGCCTTCCGCTCTCGTTCAATCTTCTCGCTGATGGCATCGGCCGTGACGTTCGTCGCGCTCACCAGGAGCGTCAGAGCGCAGATCGAGAGACCCGCCCACAGACCCACGCCACGGTTCATACGCGCGCCTCGCCAAATCGCCGCAACGAAACAAAGCTGCCGGCGAACCCCAATCCCATTCCCACGGCGATCAAGGCCACACAGACTGAAAGAGGAAAGAACGCGATCATGTTGTCCAGGCCGCCCAGACGTCCCGCCGTTCTCATCTGCTGGCGAAACAGTTCGTACAAGACTTTCAACATGCCCAGCGACAGCGCGCT